>NZ_JANX01000066.1 GCF_000767795.1 Inquilinus limosus MP06
GACGCCCCGGCGGCGACTCCGGCGCCCGGCGGCGGCTTCACCTACGGGCCGCAGCCGCACATCCCCGGCTGGTGGCGCCTCGGCCTGCAGCAGCCCGACGCGACGGCCAGCGCCTTCGCTGCGAGCTCCGGCGGCGAGGTGATGACGCTGCCGCCGGACGCGTCGCTGGCCGACCAGGTGGTGGCGATGCTGCACCAGGACGCGCCGGCGGATGCCGATGCCTCCGCCGTCAGCAGCCTGCCGCTGGAGGAGCTCAAGGCCGACGGTCCCTCGCCCACACTGGCAATCATCTATTCCGGCGACGGCGGCTGGCAGGATCTCGACAAGACCATCGGCGAGGCCCTTCAGAGCAAAGGGGTTTCCGTCGTCGGCGTCGACAGCCTGCGCTATTTCTGGAGCCAGCAGACGCCGGAGCAGACGGCGAAGGACCTGGCCCACATCATCGACCATTACGGCAAGGCCTGGGGCGCCCAGAGGGTGATCCTGATCGGCTATTCCTTCGGCGCCAATGTCCTGCCCTTCGCCTACAACCGGCTGCCCGCGGCCGAGAAGGCCAAGATCGACCAGATCAGCCTGCTGGGCCTGGCCGAACGGACCGATTTCGAGATTCGCGTGACCGGCTGGCTCGGCGTCAGTGCCGACGACGACGCGCCGCCGGTGACGCCCGAGCTGAAATCGATCAATCCCGCCCTCATCCAGTGCTTCTACGGCGAGGAGGAGGACGACACCGTCTGCCCGACCCCCGCCATGGCCGGCGCCGAGGTGATCAAGACCACCGGCGGGCACCATTTCGACGGCGATTATGACAGCCTGGCCCGCACCATCATGGATGGGGCCGCGAAACGGCAGCAGGCAGCCCCCGCGGCAACGACAACCAAACCGGCAAACCCCTGATCCGACAGCCGGATTTCGGTTGTCCACAGATCCGTCCACATTCGGTCCCGCTATCCACAGGGTCGCGGGACCGTCGATTGATGGCGGTGCCCCCGCCGCCTGCGGTAGGGTGGGGCGATGGAGAAGTCGCGTCCCGAATCCCCCCTCACCCTCGTTCACAACGCCGACCCTATGGCGAGCCCGACCTACCGGCGGATGCCGGCGAACGAGGAGGCCGAACAGGCGCTGCTCGGCGCCATCCTGGCCAACAACGCCGCGCTGGAGAAGGCGTCGGACTTCCTGCGTCCGGAGCATTTCTATGTCCCGGCGCATGGCCGGATCTATGCTGCGGCGCTGCGACTCGCGGAGCAGAACCGGGTCGCCGACCCGATCAGCCTGAAGCAGTATTTCGAGACCGACAACGAGCTGGAAGGCGTCGGCGGCGCCCAGTACCTGACCGACCTGGCGGCCAGCGTCGTCTCGGTGATGAACGCCGAGGACTATGCCCGGACGATCTACGACCTGTCGCTGCGGCGCCAGCTGATCCTGGCCGGCGAGGAGATCGTCAACGAGGCCTACAAGCTCGACAACGAGCTCGACGGCCCGGCCCAGATCCAGGAGGGCGAGGAGAAGCTGTACCGCCTGTCGAGCTCGGGCGTGCTGCGGAAGGATTTCGAGGCTTTCGGCGACATCCTGGCACGCGCGGTCGACGCGGCCGGCAAGGCGCTGGAGCGCGACACGCCGCTGACCGGCGTGACCACCGGCCTGGCCGAGATCGACAAGATGATGGGCGGCCTGCAGCCATCGGACCTGATCGTCCTGGCCGGCCGGCCGGGCATGGGCAAGACGGCGCTGGCCACCAACATGGCCTTCAATGCCGCCACCGCCTATCTGCGCAAGAACGGCAAGGAGGGCGCCGTGGTCGGCTTCTTCTCGATGGAAATGTCCTCCGAGCAGTTGGCCGTCCGTATCCTGTCCGAGGTCGCCGAGATCGCGTCGGAACGCATCCGCAAGGGCGACATGAAGCGCTCCGACTTCCCGCGCGTGGTCGAAGCGGCGAACCTGATCCGGCAGACGCCGTTCTTCATCGACGACACCGCCGGCGTCTCGATCAGCACCTTAAGAACGCGTGCCATGCGCCTGAAACGCCAGCATAATCTCGGCATGTTGGTGGTCGACTACATTCAGCTGATGAGCGCCGGCGGATCGAAGAAGACCGACAACCGGGTGCAGGAGATCTCGGAGATCACTCGCGGGCTGAAGATCCTGGCCAAGGACCTCAGCATCCCGGTCATCGCCCTGTCCCAGCTGTCGCGCCAGGTCGAGAACCGCGAGGACAAGCGGCCGCAGCTGGCCGACCTGCGCGAATCCGGCTCGATCGAGCAGGACGCCGACGTGGTCATGTTCGTGTATCGCGAGGCCTATTACCTGTCGAAGGGCGAGCCGCCGGAAGGCACGCCGGAGCATCAGGACTGGATGGCGGCGATGGACCGGGTGCACAACGTCGCCGAGGTCATCGTCGCCAAGCAGCGTCATGGCCCGACCGGCACCCGGCGGCTGCATTTCGAGGGCCAGTACACCAAGTTCTCCAACCTGCAGTCCGATCCCAGCTTCGATGACCAGTGAGGCGGCGGCGCTCGGCCGGGCCGGCGCCCTGCTGACCATCGACCTCGACGCCATCGCCGGGAACTGGCGCCGCCTCCGGGCACGGGGCGCGCCGGCGGAATGCGGTGCCGTCCTCAAGGCCGATGCCTACGGCCTCGGCGCCGCGCCGGTCGGCCGCGCCCTGTTCGCGGCCGGCGCCCGCAGCTTCTTCGTCGCGCATCTGGAGGAAGGCCTCGCCCTGCGCGCCGCGCTGGGCGAGGCGCGCATCGTCGTCCTCAACGGCCTGCTGCCGGGCTTCGCCGCCGACTACACGGCCCACGATCTGGTGCCGGCGCTGAACGATCCCGGCGAGATCGCCGCTTGGGCCGCCCACGCCCGGGCGCTCGGCACCGCCCTGCCCGGCTTCGTCCATCTCGACAGCGGCATGAACCGGCTGGGCCTCGCGCCCGAGGATCAGGATCGGCTGGCCGCCGATCCAAGCCTGCTCGACGGCATCGGGCCGATCACCTGGATGACCCACCTCGCCTGCGCCGAGGAGGCCGGCAACCCGATGAGCCGGGCCCAGCTCGACCGTTTCCATCGGGCCGTGGCCAAGCTGCCGCCGGCCCCGGTCAGCATCGCCAACTCCTCCGGCATCTTCCTGGGCCAGGACTTCCACGGCGACCTGACCCGTCCCGGCGCCGCGCTCTACGGCATCAACCCGACGCCGGATCGGCCGAATCCGATGACCTGTGTGGTGCGGGTCGAGGCCCGAATCCTGCAGATCCGCCGCGTTGACACCCCCATGACCGTTGGATACGGTGCCGCGCACCGCGTGGAGGGTCCGGCCCGGCTCGCGACGATCGCCGTCGGCTATGCCGACGGGGTTCCGCGGGCCGCCAGTGGTCGCGGCGCCGTGCGCATCGCAGGCTTCACCGCGCCGATCACCGGCCGCATCTCGATGGATCTGATCACGGTGGACGTGACCCACATTCCCGAAACGCTGGCCGCGCCCGGCGCCCTGGCCGAGATCATCGGCCCGGAGCTGACGCCCGACCGGCTGGGCGAGAGCGCCGGCACCATCGGCTACGAGATCCTCACCAGCCTCGGCCGGCGCTATGCCCGCCGCTATGTCGGCGGGGTGGAATGAACTTTCTCGCCACGATCGGGCGCACCTTCCTCGGCTTCCTCGCCGCGGTCGGCCGCCTCGCGCTGTTCACCCTGGCCGCGCTGGCGCAATGCCTGAAGCCGCCCTTCTATCCGCGGCTGTTCCTGCGCCAGGTGATCGACATCGGCTATTACTCGCTGCCGGTGGTCGGGCTGACGGCGCTGTTCACCGGCATGGTGCTGGCGCTGCAGACCCAGGCGGGCTTCAGCCGCTTCGGCGCCGGCGGCTTCGGCGCCAGTGTCGTCCTGCTGTCGGTGGTGCGCGAGCTGGGGCCGGTGCTCGCCGGCCTGATGGTCGCCGGCCGCATCGGCGCGTCGATGGCGGCCGAGATCGGCACCATGCGGGTGACCGAGCAGATCGACGCGCTCAGCACCCTGTCGACCAACCCGTACAAGTACCTGGTGGCGCCGCGGCTGATCGCCGGCCTGTTGATGCTGCCCTGTCTGGTGATCGTGGCCAACATCATCGGCGTGTTCGGCGGCTTCCTGATCAGCGTCTACCGGCTGGGCGACAACCCGTCGGCCTATATTACGGCGACCTGGCAGGCGCTGGAGGTCGAGGATGTCGTGCTGAGCCTGATGAAGGCCGCGGCCTTCGGCTTCGTCGTCGCGCTGATGGGCTGCTACCACGGCTACAACTCGCGTGGCGGGGCCCAGGGTGTCGGCGCGGCCACCACCAACGCGGTGGTGTCCTCCTCGATCCTGATCCTGCTGTTCGACTTCATGATCACCGGCCTGTATGTGGGGTGACGGCGATGACCACCCCGAAAATCAAGCTGGAAGGCGTGACCAAGGCGTTCGGCCCGAAGCAGGTGCTGCGCGGCATCGACCTGGAGATCGCGGCCGGCGAATCCCTGGTGGTGATCGGCGGCTCCGGCACCGGCAAGTCGGTGCTGCTGAAGTCGATCCTGGGCCTGATCCGGCCGGATCGTGGCCGCATCCTGATCGACGGCGCCGAGACCCAGGACCTGTCGGGCGGTGACCGGGTCGCCCTGATGCGCCGCTTCGGCATGCTGTTCCAGGGCGCCGCCCTGTTCGACAGCCTGAGCGTCTGGGAGAATGTGGCCTTCGGCCTGATCCAGGGCCGCGGCGAATCCCGCAAGCGGGCCAAGGAGATCGCGGTCGACAAGCTGGCCCAGGTCGGCCTCGGCCCCGATGTCGCCGCCCTGTTCCCGGCCGAGCTGTCGGGCGGCATGCAGAAGCGCGTCGGCCTGGCCCGCGCCATCGCGGCGGAGCCGGAGATCATCTTCTTCGACGAGCCGACCACCGGCCTCGACCCGATCATGGCCGATGTGATCAACGACCTGATCGTGAAATGCCGGCGCGAGCTGGGCGCCACCACCCTGTCGATCACCCACGACATGGCCAGCGCCCGCAAGATCGCCGACCGCATCGCCATGATCTGGGAGGGCCGGATCATCTGGGCCGGCCCCGCGGCACAGGTGAACGAGTCCGGCAACCCCTATGTCGACCAGTTCGTGCACGGCCGCGCGGACGGGCCGATCCAGATGCAGGTCCGGGTTTCCTGACGTAAGGTCAGTGCCGATGAGGGGACAGGCCCATCTTCATTTGTCATTGCCGGGCTTGACCCGGCAATCCAGAGAGCCTCGATATCTTCTGGATGCCCGGGTCAAGCCCGGGCATGACAGTGAGGAGGTTTTCCGCCTCTCCACCCGACAACGCCGATAGGCTCCCCCGTGGCGAAGAACGCGACCCGCTACATTTGCCAGAACTGCGGCGCCAGCTATTCCCGCTGGGCCGGGCGCTGCGACTCCTGCGGCGAGTGGAACACCCTGGTCGAGGAGGTGGTCGAGGCCGCGCCCAAGGCGTTCGGCGGGGCCAAGGCCGGCGGCGGCCGGGCCATCGCTTTCACCGATCTCGCCTCCGCCACGATCGACGAGCCGCGCTGGCGCAGCGGCAATGACGAGTTCGACCGGGTCTGCGGCGGCGGCATCGTCCCCGGCTCGGCCATCCTGATCGGCGGCGATCCCGGCATCGGCAAGTCGACCCTGCTGCTGCAGGTGCTGTGCCGCCTGGCCGGCAGCATCGAATGCGCCTATGTGTCCGGCGAGGAGGCGGTCGACCAGATCCGCATGCGGGCGCAGCGCCTGGGCCTGGCGCAGGCGCCGGTGCGCTTGGCCGCCTCGTCCAATGTCCGCGACATCATCGCTGCCATGGACCGGGCGGACGGGCCGAAGGTCGTGGTGATCGATTCGATCCAGACCATGTTCCTGGATGCGCTGGAGAGCGCACCGGGCACCGTCGCCCAGGTCCGCGCCTCGGCCGCCGAGCTGATCCGCCACGCCAAGCGCCGCGGCACCGCGCTGCTGATCGTCGGCCATGTCACCAAGGACGGCGCCATCGCCGGCCCGCGGGTGCTGGAGCACATGGTCGACACCGTGCTCTATTTCGAGGGCGAGCGCGGCCACCAGTTCCGCATCCTGCGCGCGGTGAAGAACCGCTTCGGCGCGACCGACGAGATCGGCGTGTTCGAGATGACCGACGGCGGCCTGGCCGAGGTCAGCAACCCGTCCGAGCTGTTCCTGGCAGACCGCAGCGGCGACGTCTCGGGCGCCGCGGTCTTCGCCGGCCTCGAAGGCACCCGGCCGGTGCTGGTCGAGATCCAGGCCCTGGTCGCGCCCTCGCCGCTCGGTACCCCGCGCCGCGCCGTGGTCGGCTGGGACAATGCGCGCCTCGCCATGGTGCTGGCGGTGCTGGAGGCGCGCTGCGGCGTCGCCATCGGCATGAACGACGTCTACCTCAACGTCGCCGGCGGCCTTCGCATCGCCGAGCCGGCGGCGGACCTGGCGGTGGCGGCCGCCCTGCTCTCCTCCCTCACCGGCGTGCCGGTGCCGCGCGACACGGTCGTGTTCGGCGAGATCGGCCTGTCCGGCGAGATCCGGGCGGTGGGGCAAGGCGACGCGCGGCTGAAGGAAGCCGCGAAGCTTGGATTCGCCGCCGCGATCGTGCCACAAGGGCACCCGAAGCGGGGCCGCGCCCCCAGCCGCGACGCGTTGCCCATCGAGCGGCGCAGCATCGCCCGGCTGGAGGAGCTGGTGGCGCTGTTCCATGTCGACGGGCGCGGCGCCTCGGGAGGCCGCCGCAGGAGTTTCGAGGAGACCGATCCTGGATAGCCTTCCCATCGCCGCCGGCGACATCGCGATCCTGATCATCCTCGCCATCTCGGCCTTCCTGGCGCTGGCGCGCGGCTTCGTGGCCGAGGTGCTGTCGATCGCCGGCTGGGGCGGCGCCGCGCTGGTGACGCTGTGGACCTTCAACGACGCCAAGGCCTATCTGCGCCAGTACATCCAGATGCAGCTCTTGGCCGACATCCTGACCGGGGTCGGCATCTTCGTCGTGGCGCTGGTGATCTTCTCCACCATCAGCCACCTGATTGCCCGGGTGGTGAAGGGCTCGGCCCTCAGCGCCGTCGACCGATCGCTCGGCTTCGTCTTCGGCATCGTCCGCGGCGCGGTGCTGGTCTGCCTGGCCTATCTGCTGCTGACCTGGGTGTTCCCCGAGACCCGCCGGCCGCCCTGGCTGGAGAACGCCCGGATGCTGCCCTGGGTGCAGGCCGGCGCCGAGTACCTTAAGAGCCTGGTGCCGCAGGAGGCGCTGGCCGGCGCCATCGACAAGGCCAAGGAGGCCGCTCCGGCCCTGACGCCGCAGACCGTCACCGACCCGATCGGCAGCCTGCTGAACCAGAATCAGGCGCAGCCGCAGGGCCAGCCGGCGACTCCCGCGCCGGCCCCGGCGCAGCCGCAACCGGCCCAGCCGCAGCACACCCAGCCGGCCGCTCCGGCCCCGGCGCAGCCGGGCATCACCCCGACACACCCGACGCCGACGCATTAGGCCCCTCCGTCGAACGCGGGTGCAACTGGTGGCGGTTGACATTATATAGGCCGCAGACGTTCCGAATGGCGCCGGTGGCGCCCAGGACCAGGAGCCCTCGCGGCGATATGCTGACGACCGACCCCTTCGACCTCACCGGTGACACGCTCCGTGAGGAGTGCGGCATCTTTGGCATCATGGGGCATCCCGAGGCCGCCGCGATGACCGCGCTGGGGCTGCACGCGCTGCAGCACCGCGGGCAGGAGGCCTGCGGCATCGTCTCCCATGACGGCGAGCAGTTCCACGTCCACCGGGCCAACGGCCTGGTCGGCGACGCGTTCTCGTCGCAGTCCGTGGTCGGGCAGCTCAAGGGCAACGCCGCCATCGGCCATGACCGCTATGCCACCACCGGCGGCGCCGGGCTGCGCAACGTCCAGCCGCTGTTCGCTGATTTCGAGTTCGGCGGCTTCGCCATCTCGCACAACGGCAACCTGACCAATGCCGGCCGGCTGCGGCACCAGCTGGTCAGCCGCGGCTGCCTGTTCCAGTCGACCTCGGACACCGAGGTGTTCCTGCACCTGATGGCGACCGCCCGCGGCGGCAACGTGATCGACCGGCTGGTCGAGGCAATGCGCCAGGTCGAGGGCGCCTATTCGCTGATCGCCCTGTCGCCCGATCATGTCATCGGCATCCGCGACCCGATGGGCTTCCGCCCGCTGGTGCTGGGCAAGCTGGAGACCGCATCCGGCACCAGCCACGTGCTGGCGTCGGAGACCTGCGCACTCGACATCATCGACGCCGAGTTCGTGCGCGACGTCGAGCCGGGCGAGATGGTGGTGCTGACCGCCGAGGGCATGACCAGCATCAAGCCGTTCCAGCCGGCCGAGCGGCGCTTCTGCATCTTCGAGTACATCTACTTCGCCCGGCCCGACAGCGTGGTCGAGGGCTCCTCGGTCTACGAGGCGCGGCGGCGGATCGGGGCCGAGCTGGCGATCGAATCGCCGGTCGAGGCCGATGTCATCATCCCTGTGCCGGATTCGGGCGTGCCGTCCGCCATCGGCTTCGCCGGGCAGAGCGGCGTGCCGTTCGAGCTGGGCATCATCCGCAATCACTATGTCGGCCGCACCTTCATCGAGCCGACCGACCAGATCCGCCATCTCGGCGTCCGCCTGAAGCACAACGCCAACCGGGCGATGATCGAGGGCCGACGCGTGGTGCTGGTCGATGATTCGATCGTGCGCGGCACCACCAGCCAGAAGATCGTGAAGATGGTGCGGGCTGCCGGCGCCAAGGAGGTCCATATGCGGATCTCCAGCCCGCCGACGACCAACCCCTGCTTCTACGGCGTCGACACGCCGGAGAAGTCGAAGCTGCTGGCCAGCAACTACTCGGTGCAGCAGATGGCCGAGCTGATCGGCGTCGACAGCCTGGCCTTCATCTCGATCGACGGGCTGTACCGGGCCATGGGCGCGCCGAAGCGGGCCGGCAACGCCCGCCAGTTCTGCGATGCCTGCTTCACCGGCGATTATCCGACGCCGCTGACCGACCACACGGCGGCGCCGCGCCGCAGCTCCGCCCTCTCCGAGCGCGTCTGATCCGATGACCGAGACCACGAGGCCTTTGGAGGGCCGGATCGCGCTCGTCACCGGTGCGTCGCGTGGCTTCGGCGCCGCGGTCGCCGTCCGTCTCGCCGCCGCCGGCGCCCATGTCGTCTGCGCCGCCCGCACCGTCGGCGGGCTGGAGCAGACCGACGACGCCATCAAGGCCGTGGGCGGCACCGCCACGCTGGTGCCGATGGACCTGTTCAAGTTCGAGCAGATCGACCTGCTCGGCGGCTCGCTGGCGCAGCGCTTCGGCAAGCTCGACCTCCTGGTCGCCAACGCCGCAATGCTCGGCCATCTCGGCCCGGTGGCCTACAGCGACCAGAAGGTCTGGGGCCAGGTGCTGGACCTCAACCTCAACGCCAATTACCGGCTGATCCGCTCGGTCGACCCGCTGCTGCGGGCCGCCGCGGCGCCGCGTGCGGTCTTCGTCACCGACCGCATCGCCCGCAGCGGCATCGCCTATTGGAGTGCCTACGCCGTGGCCAAGGCCGGGCTAGACACCCTCGCCGGGCTTTACGCCGCCGAGACGGCGAAGACGCCGCTGCGCGTGGCGCTGTTCCACCCCGGCCCGATGGCCACCCGCCTGCGCGAGCAGGGCTTCCCGGGCGAGGCCGCCAATGCACAGCCGGCGCCGGACGCCGCCGCCGACCGCCTCACCGCCCGGCTGCTGTCGGACGACGGCCTCGCCGCCGGCAAGGTCGCCGACTGGGACTAGGGTCCCCATAATCTCTTCACATTTACCCTGAACAGTGCCCGCGGTTCCTTGGGGGGAGAGAACGGCGAGATGACACGAGCGGCGACGACGGCCCTGGCCTTCGGCCTAGCCCTGGCGGCCGGCCCGGCGGCGGCACAGGCCCTGTCCCAGGCGGAGGTCCTGCAGCTGGCGAAGGACGCCTGCAAGGCCAAGGATTTCTCGCTGATGTTCGGCTATTTCGCCCAGAATGACAGCGTACGGGCCGCCTTGACCGCGCCCGAGATCCAGATCCGCAGCCTCGCCCGGCCGGGGCAGATCCAGCGCATGGTCAAGGGCGCGGAGTATCGCGACTTCAAGATCGCGATGATCGACTACAGCTTCTTCGACGCCGAATCGGCCGACCGATTCGACGCCGGCCAGTCCGAGGCGCTGGAGGCTCTCAAGCTCGACATCACCGAGGAACCCGGCGGCGCCTATCGCGTCACCTATGTGAAGGCCGAGTACGGGCCGCCCGGCGAGGACGAGGAATACGGCGAGCTGATCCGCACCTACGGCCAGCCCGGCGCGTATCTGTTCGAGCCGCGCGACGGCTGCTGGCAGCTGACCCAGGATTTCCGCTAATGCGCCGCCTGCTCCCTGCCCTGCTGCTCGCCGCCGGCATCGGCACCGCCGCTCCGGCCGAAGCCGCTGCTCCTGCCTGCCCATCGACCGACATCGACGCCTTCCTCAAGGTCTTCATCGACGATGTCGCCGTACAGCGCGCCTTCACGGCGCAGCCGCTGAAGGACCAGTATGTCGACGCCACCGCGGAGCCCGAGCCGCGCCCGGTGACCCAGATGCTGTCCGAGCCCGCGCTGACCTTCCCGGTGATCCCGACCCGCAGCGAACGAGCCACGCTGGGCCTCGAGGCACGGTGGCTCGAGCGCGGAGAGGCTCGAGCGGTGCTGCGGCTGGCGAAGCCGGACAGCGACCTGCAGCTCACCTACACCTTCGACAAGCAGGGCTGCTGGCGCCTCGTCGAGCGGGTCGACGACTCGCTCTGATTCGGGGCGGCACAACAAAGCCGTCATCGCGAGGCGCGCACGCGCCGTGGCGATCCAGGGGCCGGTGCCGCTGGATGGCCACGCCCCTGCGGGGCTCGCCATGACGGTTTGAGGATGGGCAGGACGGTGTGGGCGGCAGCGCTCAGCTGCTGTCCGATCTCAGCCCCAGGGCGGGTGGGCGAGCCTCGTCTTGGTGGACAGGTCCACCCAGATGGGCACCGCCTTCCGGCCCTCCTTGTAGCTGGCGTACCGGCCCGGCTTCGGACCATCCGCCGGCCACCAGACCAGCTCCAGCCGGTCATCCTCGCCCTCGGGATCATTGATCCCCCAGGACGGGTCGGGGCGGGCGCCCATGCCTCGGCACAGCCGCAGCACGATCTCGTCGAGCGGCAGCTTGGCCAACGCCAGAGCGGCCTTGATGTCGTCGGTCTCGAGCAGCCGCTCCCGCATGCCGCCGGCGCGTTCCACCCGGTCGCCGCCGATGGCGGGATCGCGCTCGACCGCGCCGTCGTCGGCCGCCTCGCCGCGCCGCGTGTCCGTCGCCTCGGCCTGACGGATTGCGTCCTCTTCGGCCGGATCCAGCCCCGCCTCGCGCTGCCGCGCGAAATGATCCTCAAGCACCAGGGTGCGGCGCAGGCAGCGGGCGGCGCGGTCGATCGCCAGGTCCAGCATCCTGACCGCCCGGAAGTCGCCGGCCTTGATCGCGGCGAGAAGGGCACCGTGCAGGGCCTCGCAGCGCTCCATCGTCATATCCGCCAGCCGCCCGAGCACCCACTCCGCCCGGACGGGATCACCCTGGGCGGTGTCTGGCCGGTCATTGGCCGGGACGGAGATGGAGTGCGATCCGCTCATGGAACATATCATGAACGAAATCCAAAGACTGCGCAATGAACATTGTGTGACCGCCATGGAGGCCACGCCTGACGGCCGGTCAGTCCCGGAAGATCTTCTGCAGGAAATCGGCCAGCGATGGGCGCCACACCGCCATCTCGTGATAAAGGCCGGGATATTCCTTGTAATCGTAGCGGATGCCGGCGGCGTCGAGGTCCTTCCGCAGCCCGGCGATGTCCTTGCCCGTGATGGTGTCGTCGCTGCCGACCGTGACGGTGAAGCCCTTCAGGCTGGCATTGACCTTGGCCGGATCGGCCAGCGCCTTGGCGATGCCGGCATCCGGCACCGTGGTCTGCGACACGCCGCTGAAGGTCGCCAGCCAGGCGAAGGTGCCGAGATGGCCGAGGCCGGACACCAGCGCCTGGTAGCCGCCCTGAGACAGGCCGGCCAGCGCCCGCCCTGCCGCGTCGGTGCGCACCCGGTAATGCGCCTCCATATACGGGATGATGTCCTCGATCAGCTCGCGGTCGGCCGCGGCGGCGTTCGCCGGATAGAAGGTCTGGCGCCGGGTCGCGCCCGGGAAATCCTCCGCCACCGCCGCGGCGATGTCGGTCTCGGTGTCGGGGATCACCACGATCATCGGCACGATCTTCTTCTCGGCCAGCAGATTGTCGAGGATCTGCGGCGCCCGGCCCTGGGTGACCCAGGACCACACCGTGTCGCCGAAGCCGTGATAGAGGTACAGCACCGGCAACGGCGCCGACCCGTCGCCATAGCCCGGCGGCGTCCACACCAGCATCTGCCGTTCGGAGCCCAGCGCCTTGCTGGACAGGGTCACGACCCGCAGGTCGCCATGCGGCACCGGCCTGGTGTCGACGATGCTGCCCGGCACCACGACCAGGCTGGTGTTGACCTGGCGCTGCGGCTTCGGTGCGGCAGTGCCGATGTCGGTGGCGCGGAAGCCGTCGACGTTGAAATAGTACTCGTAGAGGTCGGGCTCGACCGGGCCGACCGCGACGCTCCAGACGCCGCGGCCGTCCTTGGTCATCGGCGTCGCCTTGACCTTGGCCGGATCCATCGAGCCGAACACGACCGAGACGGCCTTCGCCTCCGGCGCGAACAGCCGGAAGGTGATGCGGCGGTCCGTCTCGACCCGGGTGACGAAGTCGCGCAGCGGCTGGTCGGTCGGCGGCAGGGCGGGGATGCCGGGATCGGCGGCCATCGACGGCGCCCCGCCCAGCGCCAGGAGAACCGCGATCGAGACGGAGATCTTGCGCATAGGAGGCCCTCCCGAGTCGTCAGGCTGCGATTATGCCCGACGAACGGAAGGAACCGATCCGGTCACGTCTTGAAGATCGTCTGCGCGAAGTCGATCAGGGACGGCCGCCACACTGCCATCTCGTGGGCCAGGCCGGGATACTCGGTGTAGCGGTAGCGGATGCCGGCCGCGTCCAGCGCCCGGCGCAGGTCGCGCGCATCCTCCCCGGTCACCGTATCGTCCGATCCCAGCGTGACGCTGAAGTCGCGCAGCGTGGCGTTGACCCGGTCCGGCTCCGCCAGCGCCCGGGCGATGCCGTCATGCGGCACCGTCGCCTGCGACACGCCGCTGAAGGTGCCCAGCCAGCCGAAGGCGCCGAGATGGCCGAGGCCGGAGACCAGCGCCTGGTAGCCACCCTGAGACAGCCCGGCGATCGCCCTCCCCGCCGCATCGGTCCGCACCCGGTAGTTCGCCTCCAGATGCGGGAGGATGTCCTGCATCAGCTCCCGGTCCACGGCGGCGGCGTTGGGCGGGTAGAAGTCGCGGCGGCGGGTGGCGTCCGGGAACTCCTCCGGGATCACGCCCGGGATATCGGCCTCGGTCCCGGCGAAGACCACGATCATCGGCGCGATCCGGCCCTCGGCCAGCAGGTTGTCCAGGATCTGCGGCGCCCGGCCCTGCAGCACCCAGGACCACGCCGTGTCGCCATAGCCGTGATACAGCACCAGCAGGGGCAGCGGCGCCGAGGCGTCGCCATAGCCCGGCGGAGTCCAGACCAGGAACTGACGCTCCATCCCCAGGGCCGTGCTGTGCCGGGTCACCACCCGCAGGTCGCCATGCGGCACCGGCCGCGTGTCGAGGATGCTGCCCGGCACCAGGATCAGGCTGGCATTGAGCTGGCGCTGCGGCTTCGGCGTCGCCGTGCCGGTGTCGGGCGCGGCGAAGCCGTCGACGCTGAAGCCGTATTCGTAGAGCCCGGGCGCAAGCGGACCAAGCACCGCCTCCCACACGCCCTGTGCGTTCCGGGCCAGCGGCACGGAGCCGAGCGGGTGAAAGTTGACCGTCACCGACCGTGCCGCCGGCGCCACCAGCCGGACGGTGACGCGCCGGTCGGGCCCGACCCGGGTCAGCCGGTCACGCTGCAGCCCGACCGGCTCACTCACCGGAGATCATCTTGAAGATACCAGAGAAATCAGTATCTTGTTCACCGTCGTTCACAAACAAGGTGTAGAGCGAGGCGGCCGCGGCGCCGAGCGGGGTGGCGGCGCCGGCGGCCTGGGCCGCGGCCTGGGACAGGCGCAGGTCCTTCAGCATCATCGCCGCGGTGAAGCCGGGCTTGTAGTCGCGGTTGGCCGGCGAGGTCGGCACCGGGCCCGGCACCGGGCAATAGGTGGTCAGCGACCAGCACTGGCCGGAGCTCTTCGACGACACGTCGAACAGCTTCTGCCGCTCCAGCCCCAGCTTGTCGGCCAGGGCGAAGGCCTCCGACACCGCGATCATCGAGATGCCGAGCACCATGTTGTTGCAGATCTTGGCCGCCTGGCCGGTGCCGGGGCCGCCGGTGTGGATGACCGCCTTGCCCATTGCCTGCAGCACCGGCTCGGCCCGGTGGAAAGCCTCATCCGGGCCGCCGACCATGAAGGTCAGGGTGCCGGCCGCGGCGCCGCCGGTGCCGCCGGAGACCGGCGCGTCGACCATGGCGAAGCCGCGCGACGCCGCCTCTTTCGCGATCAGCCGGGCGCTGTCGACATCGATGGTCGAGCAGTCGATCAGCAGCGCCCCCGCCGGCGCGCTGGCGCAGACGCCAGTGTCGCCGAGATAGGCCTCGCGGGCATGGCCGCCGGTCGGCAGCATGCTGATCACCACCTGGGCGTCGTCGACCGCCGCGGCGATCGACGGCCTGGCGGCGATCCCCTCCTTCGCCACCGCCTCGCGCACCGCATCCACCGGGTCGAAGCCAGCCACCTGATGCCCGGCCTTGACCAGGTTCAGCGCCATCGGCCGGCCCATATGGCCGAGCCCGAGAAAGGCGATACGCAGCGACATCGGGGGTCTCCTCACACCGGGCGTTCGCCGCCCGTCCTTGGTTCAGTCGAAGCTCAGCTCGCGGCCGGGCAGCGGCTGGAAATAGGCGGCGACCGCGGCATCGTCCACCTCGCCCAGCGTCGCAGGCCGCCATGTCGGGTCGCGGGTCTTGTCGACCAGCTGCGCGCGCACGCCCTCGAAGAAGTCGGGCTTGGCCAGGAAGCGGTGGACCATGCGGTACTCCATCGCGGCCACCGCATCATAGATCATGGTCTTGCCCTGGCGGACCTGCCGCAGCGTCACCTTCAGGCTGGTCGGCGACCCGGCGCGGATCTGCGCCGCCGCTTCCTGCGCCCATTCGCCGGGCTCGGCATCCAGCGCCGCCAGGATCTCCTCCACCGTGTCGTGGCCGAAGCAGCGGTCGATCGCCGGGCGCAGCGGTGCCAGGCTGGATGCGCCGGGATCGGCAGCGAAGGTCTGCAGCGTCTGCTCCGCCACAACCCCGCCCTGGCCGATCCATTCGGCATCGGCGAGCGCCGCGACCAGGTCGTCGACCCGCCCGGAGGCGACGTGATGCGTGCCCATCCGGCTGTACAGCATGTCGGCGGCGCCGATCCGCGCCCCGGTCAGGGCCAGATAGGTGCCGATCTCGCCCGGGCAGCGCGACAGGAACCAGCCGCCGCCGATATCCGGGAACAGGCCGATGCCGCATTCCGGCATGGCGCTCAGCGTCTTTTCGGTCGTCACCCGGTGCGAGCCGTGCACCGACAGGCCCAGGCCGCCGCCCATGGTCACGCCGTCCAGGAGCGCGATCCAGGGCTTGGGGAAATGATGGATGGCGTGGTTCAGCCGGTACTCGACCCAGAAGAAATCCTGGTCCCGGTCGTCGCCGGGCGTGCCGGATTTCGGCCCATGCTCGTACACGGCGCGGATGTCGCCGCCGGCGCAGAAGGCGCGGTCGCCGGCGCCGCGCAGCACCACGGCATGCAGCTCCGGATCCTCCGCCCATTCCGCCATCCGCGGCAGCAGCGCCCGGCACATCGGCAGCGTCAGCGCGTTCAGCGCCTTCGGCCGGTTCAGCGTCACGATGGCGATCGGCCCCTCTCGGTCGATCAGGATCTCGTCGGTCATGGCGGTCTCTTCCGGCCTCACTCCGCCAGCAGGCGGCGGGCCACGATCAGGCGCATGATCTCGTTGGTGCCTTCCAGGATCTGGTTGACGCGGACGTCGCGCAGGAAGCGCTCCACCGGATACTCCTTGATGTAGCCGTAGCCGCCATGCAGCTGCAGCGCATCGTTGCAGATCCGGAAGCCGGCGTCGGTGGCGAAGCGCTTGGCCATGGCGCAATGCTGGGTCGCGTCCGGGTCGCGCCGGTCCAGCGAATCCGCGGCGCGATGGATCATCAGCCGGGCCGCGTCCAGGTCGATCGCCATGTCGGCCAGCTTGAACTGCAGCGCCTGGAACTCGGCGATCTTCCGGCCGAACTGGCTGCGCTGCAGCATGTGGCCGCGCGCCGCCTCCAGGCAGGCCCGGGCGCCGCCCAGCGAGCAGGCGCCGATATTCACCCGGCCACCGTCCAGCCCCTTCATCGCGAAGGTGAAGCCCTGCCCCTCCTCGCCCAGCCGGTTGGCCACCGGGACGCGGCAATCCTCGAAGATCACCATGGTGGTGGCCTGGCTGTTCCAGCCCAGCTTCTTCTCCTTCTTGCCGAAGGACAGGCCGGGCGTGCCCTTCTCGACCAGGATGGCCGAGATGCCCTTCGGCCCCGCCTCCCCGGTCCGCGCCATCACGACATAGACGTCGGAGGTCGAGCCACCGGAGATGAAGGCCTTGGTGCCGTTCAGCACGTAATGGTCGCCGTCGCGCACCGCGCGGGTGCGCAGCGACGCCGCGTCGGAGCCGGAGCCGGGCTCGGTCAGGCAGTAGCTGGCGAAGCGCTCCATCGTCATCATCGACGGCAGGAAGCGCGCCTTCAGCTCCTCCGACCCGAAGCTGTCGATCATCCAGCCGACCATGTTGTGGATCGAGACATAGGCGGCGGTGGAGACGCAGGCGGCCGCCAGTTCCTCGAACACGATCGCGGCGTCGCGCCGGGTCAGACCGCTGCCGCCATGCGCCTCGCCGCAATAGATGCCGGCGAAACCCAACGCGGCAGCCTGGCGCAGCGTGTCGACCGGGAAGATCTGCTCCTCGTCCCAGCGGGCGGCATGGGGCGCCATCTGCTCCGCGGCGAAGGCGCGCGCGGCATCGCGGATGGCTTCCTGTTCGGCGTTCAGCGTGAAGCTCATGGGATGAGCGTGGCCGCAACCGGGCGCGGGATCAAGTGGCCGCGTGTACGATTCTTTCGCGCTGCGGCGGAGGGGGCCGGCGCAGTATGATGAGCATCCCGCTGCCGGAGAGCGTCATGCCCGACTTCGCCCCCGCCCTCGCCGAAGCCCAGGCCGTGC
>NZ_JANX01000067.1 GCF_000767795.1 Inquilinus limosus MP06
CTCCTGAACCGCACCACCCGCAGCGTCACCCCGACCGCGGCCGGCGAGCGGCTGCTCGAACGGCTAGGCCCGGCGCTGGGCGAGATCGCCGGCGCGCTCGACGCCGTGACCAGCGTCCGCGACAGCCCGGCCGGCACGCTGCGGCTGAACGTGCCGTCGATCGTCGCCCGCCACATCCTGCCGCCGATCGCCTGCCGCTTCCTGGCGGCGCATCCCGGCATCCGGCTGGAGGTGGTGGGCGACGACAGCTTCGTCGACGTGCTGGCCGAGGGCTTCGATGCCGGCATCCGCTACGAGGAGCGGATCGAGCGCGACATGATCGCGGTGCCGGTCGGCCCACGCACCCAGCGCTTCGTCATCGCCGCCGCGCCGTCCTACCTGGCCGCCAGGGGCCGGCCGCACCACCCGAACGACCTGCTGGACCATGCCTGCATCCGCCACCGCTTCCCCAGCGGCCGGGTCGCGCCCTGGGAGTTCGAGCGCGACGGCAAGGTGATCCGCATCAGCCCGGAGGGGCCGCTGATCGCGACCTCGATCGAGATGGAGGTGGCGGCGGCGGTGGCCGGGCTCGGCCTGATCCGCATGTTCGAGGAGGCGCTGCGGCCGGAGCTCGACAGCGGCGCGCTGGTGCCGGTGATGGAGGAGTGGTGGCAGCCCTTCTCCGGCCCCTTCCTCTACTACCCCAGCCGCACCCACATGCCCGCGCCGCTCAGGGCGTTCATCGACTTCATCAAGAGTGAGGGAGAGTGAGGCAGATCACTCCACTCAGATCGTCATTGCGAGCGCAGCGAAGCAATGACGGAAAACAACGCTCACCCCAGCCCGCGGCGGATCTCCGCATGCGCGGCCGGATAGCCCGGCGACAGCACCGCGAGGCGGCCGGAGACCAGGGCGTGCATCCGCGGCAGGGCGTGGAACGGCACGCCGGGCGCCAGGTGATGCTCGGTGTGGTAGCTGGCGTTCCAGAACAGCCCGCGCAGGACCAGACCCGCCAGGGTGGTGCGAGTGTTGGCCCAGCGGTCGTTGCTGCGGACGCAGCCGGAATGCTCGGCCAGCAGCACCCAGCGCAGCAGCGGCTGGGCCAGCAGCACCGGCCCGGCCCAGAGCAGCAGGGCCAGGGCGCTGCCGGTGGCGAGGCTGGCGGCCAGGACGGCGGCGTAGAGCAGCAGATAGATCCGCGCCTCCGCCGCCACCCGGGCCCGGTCGGCCGCGGGGATCCAGGGTGAGCGGTCGCGGCCGGCCGCAGCGCGCAGCAGGCCCTGGATCTGGCTCGACCAATAGGGCAGCCCGGTCAGGATCAGCCAGTAGCGGCCGCGGGTCAGGGGTTTTGTGCCGATCAGCTCCGGGTCGCGCTCGGGGTCCTGGGTGTGGCGGTGATGCGCCATGTGGAACAGGCGGAAGCCCTCCGGCGGCAGCACCAGGACGAAGCCGGCGACCCAGCCGACC
Source organism: Inquilinus limosus MP06 (assembly GCF_000767795.1). Classification (GTDB taxonomy): domain Bacteria; phylum Pseudomonadota; class Alphaproteobacteria; order DSM-16000; family Inquilinaceae; genus Inquilinus; species Inquilinus limosus_E. The sequence goes on from NZ_JANX01000067.1 coordinate 1,447, forward strand.
AGCCGGTTCAGCCACAGCGACCGGAACGGGGTGCGGTGCGTGGTCTCGTGCAGCGGCGCGAACAGGGAGATTTCCGCGGCGCCGAGCAGCGCCATGGCCGGCCACACCCACAGGCTGCCGCGCGCCGCCAGCACCAGGGCGACGCCGAGCGCGATCAGCCCGGCATGCCGGGCCAGCGCCCGCAGCCCCTCCGAATCCGACCGCCGGGACAGCGCCTTCAGCGCCTCCGGCGGCAATGCCCTGGTCTCCGCCATGCCCCATCCTGACGCCGGGCGGCGGTGGGGATCAAGACTGTCGGCTTCTTATACTTGTCATCCCTGGGCTTGACCCGGGGATCCAGGAATGTCGATGCCGTTCTGGGTAGCCCCTGGATTGCCGAGTCAAGCCCGGCAATGACAATCAAAGAAGGCCATGAGCTAGGTTTGCCCGAACTCCGGATGGCGGAAGCATCCCACCATGTGGTCGTTCACCAGCCCGGCCGACTGCATCAGCGAATAGCAGACGGTCGAGCCGACGAAGACGAAGCCGCGGCGCTTCATGTCGCGGCTCATCCGGTCGGAGATCTCGCTGGTGGCCGGCATCTCGGCATGGGCGGTCCAGCGGTTGACCAGCGGCTGACCGCCGACGAAGGACCAGAGGTAGCGGCCGAAGCCGCCCTCGGCCTCGATCACCGCCAGCGCCGCCCGGGCATTGGTGCGCACGGCGTTCAGCTTGGCCCGGTTGCGGATCAGCCCGGCATCAGCCAGCAGCACCTCGATCTCCGCATCCGTCATCGCCGCCACCCGGGCGATGTCGAAACCGTGGAAGGCGCGCTGGTAGTTGCCGCGCCGCTCCAGCACCAGACGCCAGGACAGGCCGGCCTGGGTGCCCTGCAGGCTGAGATTCTCGAACAGGGCACGGTCGTCGCGCTCCGGCGTGCCCCAGTCGCGGTCGTGATAGGCCAGCATCGCCGGCCCGCCATGCGCCCAGCCGCAGCGCGGCAGGTCGTCCGCCGACAGCTCGCTCATTCGCCCCAATGGATCGGGAAGGCGTCGGGATAGGTGAACAGCGCGGGCGCGCCGCCGGTGTGCAGGAACACCACCACGTCGTCGGGCCGGTAGCGACCGGCGCGGATGCCGGCGATCAGCCCGGCCATCGCCTTGCCGGTGTAGACCGGGTCCAGCACGATGGCGTCGCGGCTGGCGGCCAGCTGCAGCGCCTCGACCATGCCGTCCGTCGGCAGGCCGTAGCCCGCGCCGACCACGCCGTCCTCCAGCACCAGATCCTCCGGCGCCAGCGGCGGCACGACGCCCAGCAGCTCGGCCCCGGCCTGGACCAGCCGCGCAACCTTAGGCCGCTGCTCCGTCGAGCTGCGGCTGATGCAATAGCCGACCGCCGGGGCCTTGCTACCGCCGAGGGCGAGGCCGAGCGCCAGCCCGGCCTGGGTGCCGCCACTGCCGCTGGCCAGCGCCACATGGGTGAAGCCGACGCCCTGGTCGCGGCCCTGCCGCAGCAGCTCCCGGGCCGCGTCGACATAGCCGACCAGCCCCAGCGCGTTCGACCCGCCGACCGGGACGACATAGGGCGTGCCGCCTTCCGCCCGGCATTCCTCGGCGACGCGCGCCATCTCGGCATCGGCGTCGGCGGTGCCGGGATGCAGCTCGATCCGGGCGCCGAACAGCTCGTCCAGCATCAGGTTGCCGCTGGTGTGATAGGACGGGTCGCGCCCGGCCACCGCGTCGGTCAGCACCAGCACGCAGTCGAGGCCGAGCCTGGCCGCGGCGGCCGCGGTCTGGCGGGCGTGGTTCGACTGCGGGCCGCCGGCGGTGATGATGGTGTCGGCCCCCTGGGCCAGCGCGTCGCCGAGCAGGAATTCGAGCTTGCGCACCTTGTTGCCGCCGAGGGCCAGGCCGGTGCAGTCGTCGCGCTTGATCCAGAGCTGCGGGCCGCCCAGCGCTTCCGTGAGGCGCGGGAGCGGCTCCAGGGGCGTCGGCGCGTGCTGCAGGCGCAGGCGCGGCAGCTGGTCGAGCGATGGCATCGGTGTTCCGTCCCTGAGGCGCGGCCCGCGGCGGCCGCCTTCGGGGTGAATAGCATGGCGGCCGAAGAAAAATGAGTCCCCCCTCCCCTCGCGGGAGGGGGGACTTAAAAGGGAATGGCGACAGCAAAGTTCTGGAGATTGTCGAGCCGATCATCCCCTCACGCCGCATGCGCCTCCTCGGCATGCCCCAGTTGGCGCTGCAGCAGGGTGCGGTAGACGCCGGGCCGGGCGGCCAAAGCGGCGGGAGTACCCTGGTCGATCACCCGGCCATGCTCCATCACCACGATCCGGTCGAAGCGCCGCAGCGTCGACAGGCGGTGGGCGATAGCGATCACCGTACGGCCCTGCATCAGGTCGTCCAACGCCTCCTGCACCGCGCGCTCGGATTCGCTGTCCAGCGCCGAGGTCGCCTCGTCCAGCAGCAGCACCGGCGCGTCCTTGAGGAAGGCGCGGGCGATGGCGATGCGCTGGCGCTGGCCGCCCGACAGCTTGACCCCGCGGTCGCCGACCACGGTGTCGAACCCCTCCGGCAGCGCCTCGATGAACTCCCGGCAGTGCGCGGCCTCGGCCGCGGCCAGCACCTCGGCATCGGTCGCGTCCGGCCGGCCGTAGCGGATGTTCTCGCGCACGCTGCGGTGGAACATCGAGATGTCCTGCGGCACCACGCCGATGATCTGGCGCAGGCTCTCCTGCGTCAGGTCGCGGATGTCGCGGCCCGCCACCTCGATCCGGCCCTGGCCGACATCGTAGAAGCGCTGCACCAGGGTCAGCACGGTCGACTTGCCGGCGCCGGACAGGCCGACCAAGCCGACCCGCTCCCCGGGCTCGATCCGCAGGTCGAAGCCGTCCAGGATCGGCGGCCGCTTGGGATAGGCGAAGCGCACATGCTGGAAGCCGATCGGCACGCCGCCGCCATGCTTCGGCGCCGGCAGCGGCTCGGCATGCGGCGCGTCGGGCAGGTCGTGCGGCACCAGGAGGGTCGAGATCGCCTCGGACAGCCGGGCGATGTGCTGGGTCAGGTCGACCAGCGCCACCGCCAGGTCGCGGGTGCCGTGCAGGATGGCAAAGCCGAGCGAGCTGACCAGCACGATGTCGCCCGGCGTCGCCCGCCCGGCCTGCCACAGCAGGAGGGCCCAGCCCAGCAGGCCCGCCGTCAGCACCGCGGTGATCGCCGCATGGATCAGGCGCAGCCGCTCCATCGTGCGCAGGCTGCGCTGGCGGGCAGACATCTCGACCCCGATGCGGTCGGCCAGCCGCGCCTGCTCGCGGATCGTGGCGCCGAACAGCCGCACCAGACCCATGTTGCCGATCACGTCGACCAGCTCGCCATCGACCTTCGCCGCCTCGGTGGCGTAGCTGCGGTGGATCGGGCCGCCGCGCTTGGCCAGGCGGTAGATGAAGGCCGACAGCGCCGCCGAGGCCGCGACCAGCACCCCGGCCATCACCGGATCGACCGTGGCCAGCACGCAGATCGAGCCGACCAGCGCCAGCGCCGGCGGCAGCACGTTCCAGGAGAAGGTGTTCTCGGTGGTGAAGATCGCGTTGGCCGTGGCCGAGACGCGGCCGGCGACCATGCCGGGCAGCCGGTCGGCGAAATAGCTGGGGGCGTGGCCGGTCAGGTGCCGGAACAGGTCGCGCCGGACCGCGCCGGTGACGCCAACGAAGGCGCGGGCGGCGACCCAGCCGCCGACCCGCCACAGCATGTTGTCGGCCAGGATCAGCCCGACCAGCAGGCCGTAGGCCAGCCAGATCACCCCGGAGGCGCCGAGGGCCAGCACGTCGACCAGGTGCTTGATCGCGTATTGCGACCCGATCCCGCAGGCGACGGCGGCGACGACCGAGGCGATCACCACCGCATGCGGTGCGGCCTCCTGCCGCACATAGTGCAGGATGAAGCCGATCGGCCGATTCCGAAACCCTTCGAGAGTGCGAGTCTGCGTGGACGCCGTCATGTCCATCAGATCCTCTGCGTTGTCTTCGTTCCACCACGGACGACGTCTTCCGCCGCCTTGAGAGTCCTGGTGCGACAGCCCGACAGATACAGCGGCCCGCTGCACTGCACGGTATTTACGCGCGCTCCACAGAACATTATCGGGCCGAAGTCGGAACCTTTTCCCGTTCCGATTGTCTGTGGTCTTCGAGTGCCTGTTGCCGCGGAAGCACCAGACAAGAAACAGCGCCGCATTGTTGCGCCGCAGCGCCGCCGGTGATGTCAGACAAACCCCCATCTGCGGAGGGAGTTCCACCCACATGCGAATCGCGCAGGTCGCCCCGCTGTTCGAAGCGGTCCCCCCCAAGCTCTATGGCGGCACCGAACGCGTCGTCTCCTTCCTGACGGAAGAGCTCGTCGCCCTCGGCCACGACGTCACACTCTTCGCCAGCGGCGATTCCGTGACCTCCGCCACGCTCGAGGCCTGCTGGCCGCGGGCGATGCGGCTCGACGCCTCGGTGCGCGACTGGATCGCGCCCCACATGCACATGTTCGAGCAGGTGTACCGGCGATCGGACGAGTTCGACGTCGTCCACTGCCATCTCGACTATTTCCCGTTCTCGCTGTTCAGCCGCGGCGACGTGCCCTTCGTGACCACGCTGCACGGGCGGCTGGACCTGCCCGAGCTGCACCCGATGTTCGAGACCTTCTCGCATGTGCCGGTGGTGTCGATCTCCGACGCCCAGCGCCGGCCGATGCCGAAGGCCGGCTGGATCGCCACCGTGCATCACGGCCTGCCGGCGCAGCTGCTGTCGCCGGTGTCGGCGGAGCGCGGATACCTCGCCTTCCTCGGCCGCATCGCGCCGGAGAAGCGGGTCGACCGGGCGATCGAGATCGCGGCCAAGGCCGGCCTGCCGCTGAAGATCGCGGCCAAGGTCGACAAAGCCGACCAGGAATACTACGACGCCGAGATCAAGCCGCTGCTGGCGCGGTCGCCCCATGTCGACTTCATCGGCGAGATCGATGATTCGCAGAAATCGGCGTTCCTGAGCGGCGCCATCGGCCTGCTGGTGCCGATCGACTGGCCGGAGCCGTTCGGCCTGGTGATGATCGAGGCGATGGCCTGCGGCACGCCGGTCGTGGCCTACAATCGCGGCTCGGTGCCCGAGGTGATCGACGAGGGCGTCACCGGCTTCATCGTCGAGGACGAGATCGGCGCGGTGGCGGCGGTGCAGCGGCTGCCGGAGCTGTCGAACGCCCGTATCCGCGAGGTCTTCGACCAGCGCTTCACCGCCCGCCGCATGGCCCAGGACTACCTGTCGATCTATGAGGGCCTGCAGGCCGTCGAGGCGCCGAAGAAGCCCGCCGTGCTGCGCGCGGTGGCGAATTGACGAAGGAGCCTGTCTGTCGGTTTTTATCCTCCCCCTCCCCTCGCGGGAGGGGGTAGGGGGAGGGGGGTCGCTCCGCCGAGCCGGCCTTAGGACAGATCCGTCAATCCACCGGCCACCACTGCTGCCGGCCACCACTGCTGCGATCGTGTCCACGACATCCGGCAGGCGATCGACGATCTGATCATTGGTGAAGCGGATGACCCGGAATCCCTGGCCTTCCAGCCACTGAGTCCGCTTCTGATCTGCCTCGATCGTCAGCTCGTGCGATGCGCCATCGACTTCGATGACGAGCCGCGCCGGCAGGGAGACGAAGTCGACGACATAAGGGCCGAGCCGGAATTGCCGCCGGAAGCGGAGATGCCCGATCTTCTTGCCGCGCAGCTGCCGCCACAGCAGGCGTTCAGCTTCCGTCGGGTTTTGTCGCAGATACCGGACGAAACTATCAGCCATCGGAGATGCCGGTGAGAAACACCCCTCCCCCTACCCCCTCCCGCAAGGGGAGGGGGAGGATGAATTGTGCAGCATCGGGTTCGTCCGAAACCATGGACAGCTACCCCGGCGGTCGGGTCGAGGCCCGCACCACCAGCTCGGTCGGCAGCAGGCGGCGGTCGGCCGGGATCGTGCCGCCGTCGGCCACGGCGCCAAGCAGCAGCGACGCCGCCGTGGCGCCCTTGTCGAACAGCGGTTGGCGGATCGTGGTCAGGGCCGGCCGCACCAGCGCCGCGCGCGGGATGTCGTCGAAGCCGGCGACCGACACATCCTCCGGCACCCGCAGATTCAGCGACCGCGCCGCCTCGATGACGCCGATCGCCAGCCGGTCCGACATCGCCAGGATCGCCGTCGGCCGGTCCGGCCGGCGCAGCAGTGAAAGCGCCGCGTCGCGGCCGTTCGCCTCGCTCGACGCCGGCCGTTCCTCCACCGGCACCGAGTCCGGGTCGATCCCGACGGCGGCGATCGCCTCGGCATAGCCGGCCAGCCGGTCGGCGCTGGTGCGGAAGGTCATCTTCGCCCGGCGGGCGGCGTCGAGCGGCCCGGCATAGCCGTCCACCGCGGCCTCCAGCGAGACGATGCCGAGCCGGCGGTGGCCCAGGCCCAGCACATGCTGCGCCACCTTGCGGGCGGCGCCGCGGTCGTCGATGCCGACGAAGGCCACGCCCTCCGGCACCTGGTTGTCGATCGCCACCACCGGCAGGCCGCGGCGCAAGAGCGGCGCCCAGGCCTCCGCCCCGTTGAGGAAGCCGTAGACGAGGAAGCCATCGACCGCGGCGCGGTGGATGGCGCTGCGGCTGGCCGGGCTCTTCACCGCCGGCAGGATCAGCAGGCCGGAGCGCGCCTTCTCGCAGGCGCTGGCGATGCCGCGCAGCATGCCCACCGCCGCCGGGTCGTCGAAGGCGAAGGGCAGCGTCTCGTGGAACAGCAGGCCGATCGCTTCGGCCTTGCCGGTGCGCAGCATCCGCGCCGCCGGGTTCGGCCCATGCACCCCCATCGCCCGGGCGGCCGCCATGATCTTGTCGCGCAGCTCGGCCGACAGCTGGTCCGGCCGGTTGAAGGCGTTCGACACCGTCGTGCGCGACACCCCGACCGCCGCCGCGATGTCCAGCAGCGTGCCCCGCCGCTTCTCTGCTCCGTCGCTCATGCAAGCACCCTAAAACCTCCCTCTTGATCGATCAAGAAAGTCTCTGTTACTGTAAAAACTGAATGCATTCAGATGACCTTTGGCCGGAGGGCTGGTGCGGTCGTCGCGAGGATGCAGGGGGACATGCGGAGAGGACGAATGCGCGAATGGTGGCGCGGCGCGGTGATGTACCAGATCTACCCGCGCAGCTTCCTGGACACCAATGGCGACGGTATCGGCGACCTGGCCGGCATCACCGCCAAGCTCGACCACATCGCCGATCTCGGCGTCGACGGGATCTGGATCTCGCCCTTCTTCAAGTCGCCGATGAAGGATTTCGGCTACGACGTGTCGGATTACCGCGACGTCGACCCGATGTTCGGCACGCTCGCTGATTTCGACCGGCTGGTCGAGAAGGCGCATGCGCTGAATCTCAAGGTGATCATCGACCAGGTGATCAGCCACACCTCCGACCAGCACCCCTGGTTCACCGAGAGCCGGAGCAGCCGCGACAACCCGAAGGCCGACTGGTTCGTCTGGGCCAACGCCAAGCCGGACGGCAACCCGCCGAACAACTGGCTGTCGATCTTCGGCGGCTCGGCCTGGCAGTGGGACACCCGCCGGCGCCAGTACTACATGCACAACTTCCTGACCCAGCAGCCGGACCTGAACCTGCACAATCCCGAGGTGCAGCAGGCGGTGCTGGACGTGCTGGAGTTCTGGCTGCAGCGCGGCGCCGACGGCTTCCGCCTGGACACCGCGAATTTCTACATGCACGACCGGCTGCTGCGCGACAATCCGGGCAAGCCGGCCGACCGGGCGCCGACCGGGGACGACCGGGCGGACAACCCCTACTACATGCAGCTGCACCTGTTCGATAAGTCGCAGCCGGAGAACCTGATGTTCCTGCGCCGGATGCGGGAGCTGATGAACCGCTATCCGGACCGGATGGCGGTGGCCGAGATCGGCGACGACGACCCGATCGGCCGCACCGCCGAATACGTCCAGGCCGACCTGCTGCACACCGCCTATAATTTCAGCCTGCTGAACGACAATTTCAGCGCGGCCCACATCGCCACGGCGCTGACCGCCTTCGAGGCGGCGACCACCGATGGCTGGCCGTCCTGGGCCTTCTCCAACCACGACGTCCGCCGGGTGGCGTCGCGCTGGGGCGGGGCCGAGGCCGACCCGCGGCTGCCGCGCCTGCTGGTGGCGCTGCTGACCTCGCTGCGCGGCACCGCCTTCCTGTACCAGGGCGAGGAGCTGGGCCTGCCGGAGGCCGAGGTGCCTTACGACAAGCTGCAGGACCCCTACGGCATCACCTTCTGGCCCGAGTTCAAGGGCCGCGACGGCTGCCGCACCCCGATCCCGTGGCAAGCCGAGGCGTCCCAGGCCGGCTTCTCCAGCGCCGAGCCCTGGCTGCCGATCCCGGAGGCGCATCGCCGCCTGGCCGTGGACGCGCAGGCCGGCGACCCGGAGTCGACCCTGGCCTTCACCCGCCAGTTCCTGCGCTGGCGCCGCGCCCACCCGGCCTTCGCCACCGGGTCGCTGCGCTTCCTCGACACCGCCGACGGGGTGCTGGCCTTCGAGCGGGTGCTGGAGGACGAGCGCATCCTCTGCGTCTTCAACCTGACCGGCGAGACCCGGATCTGGACCGCGCCGCCGACGCAGATCGCCCCGACCGACGCGCCGGGGCTGGGCGCGAAGCTGGATGGCGGCCGGGTGGCGCTGCCGCCCTATGCCGCCTTCTTCGGCGCGTTGGCCGCCGAGGCGATTCAGGCGGAACAGAACGCCGCCTGAGACTTTGTTTCATTTGGACTCGCCAGAGGCCGGCCCGGCGAGTCACCCTTCTGGCCCAAGACAAGCACGCGGGGGCGCGCCGGTCTTCCCCCGCTGCCAAAAGCAGACGGAGGAGACATGTCGAGGAGCGCCATCCTACCCCTCAGCCTCGCCCACCTTGGCCTCGCCCCCCTTGGACTCGCCATTGTCCTGGCCGGCGCCGCCGCGCAGGCGGAAGGGGTCAAGGTCACCATCTCCTGCGGCTCGGCCGGGGCCGAGCAGGCGCAGTGCCAGCAGGGCGCCAAGGCCTGGGCGGCCAAGACCGGCAACACGGTCGACGTCGTCGCCGCGCCGCAATCCACCTCCGACCAGCTGGCCCTGTACCAGCAGATCCTCACGGCCAAATCCGCCGATGTCGACGTGTTCCAGGTCGACGTGATCTGGCCTGGCATCCTGGGCAGCCATTTCGTCGACCTGAAGCCCTATGTCGACCAGGCGACGATCGACCAGCACTTCCCCAGCATCATCCAGGGGCTGACTGTCGACGGCCATCTCCTGGCCCTGCCCTGGTTCACCGATGCCGGGCTGCTGTATTACCGGAAGGATCTGCTGGACAAGTACAAGCTCAAGGTGCCCGAGACCTGGGCCGAGCTGACCGAGAGCGCCAAGACCATCCAGGAGGGCGAGCGCAAGGCCGGCAATGACCGCTTCTTCGGCTTCGTGTTCCAGGGCCGGGCCTATGAGGGGCTGAGCTGCAACGCCCTGGAATGGGTCGTCAGCTTCGGCGGCGGCGCCATTGTCGGGCCGGACGGCAAGATCACGATCAACAACCCGCAGGCCGCCAAGGCGCTGGACACCGCGGCCTCCTGGGTCGGCACCATCGCGCCCGACGGCGTGCTGAACTACATGGAGGAGGATGCGCGCGGCGTGTTCCAGTCCGGCAATGCCGCCTTCATGCGCAACTGGCCCTACGCCTATTCGCTGGTCAATTCCGGCGACAGCCCGGTCAAGGGCAAGATCGGCACCGGCGCGCTGCCGAAGGGCGACGGCGAGGGCGCCCGCCACGCCGCGACCTTGGGCGGCTGGAACCTGGCGGTGTCGAAATACTCGACCCATCCGAAGGAGGCCGCCGACCTGGTCATGTACCTGACCGGCAAGGAGGAGCAGAAGCGCCGCGCCATCGAGGCCACGTTCCAGACCACGATCCCGGCGCTGTACGACGACCCCGACGTGCTGAAGGCGCAGCCCTTCTTCGCCGACCTGAAGGCGGCCTTCGAGAGCGCCGTGCCCCGCCCCTCGGCGATCACCGGCGAGCGCTACAACGAGGTCTCGACCCTGTTCTGGAACGCGGTCCACAACACCCTGTCGAAGCAGGGCGACGGCGCCGCCAACCTGGCGCAGCTGCAGAAGGACCTGAACCGGCTGAGCCGCGGCGGCCGCTGGTAAGGCGTGCATCCCGCCGAGCCTGCTCCGATGGCCTCTCCCGCTTGCGGGATGTTTTCGGAATGCTACCACCTGGGGCGGTCTATCCCCTTTATCCTCCCCCTCCCCTTGCGGGAGGGGGTAGGGGAGGGGTTCTCGCGCCGACGGAATTGATGTTGGGCGTCGCCACCGGCCCGCAGAAATCTCGGCCAATTCCACGCCGGCGCTCGGCATCGACAGCCCCCTCCCCTACCCCCTCCCGCGAGGGGAGGGGGAGTGTGAAAAATCCACGTCTATTGATTTGGTCGAGTTCCCAAAAGATCTCGCTTGCGGGAGAGGCAATCAGTTGCCGCGAGGGCTGGCCGACCTCAGTTGACCGAACACCTCTGCCCACACAATCGGGGAGGATCCCATGACCGTCGCCACCTCGACCCCCGCCGCGGCCGCGCGCGCCGCGAAGCCGGCGGTCTCCCGGCTCAGCCGGCAGCGCATCCGCGCCGCCTGGATGTTCCTGGTCCCGATGCTGCTGGTGCTGGCGCTGGTCGCCGGCTGGCCGCTGGTGCGGACCGTCGCGCTGAGCTTCACCGACGCGACCCTGAAGGCCGAGCGGCCGACCCGCCTGGTCGGCTTCGACAACTACCTGTTCTACGGCCCGAACCGCGCCGACTGGGACGACAAGCTCGGCGGCTACTACGTCTTCTACGACCCCAAGGGCACCAACCTGGTGTGGAAGCCGGAGGAGGGCAGGTTCTGGGACATCGACGAGAACAAGCCGGTCGATTACGACGTCGACACCAGCGGCATCTTCTCGTGGCAGGGGCTGCTGGTCGACCCGGTGTGGTGGCGGTCGGCCTGGAACACCATCCTGTTCACCGTGATCTCGGTGCTGATCGAGACCATCCTCGGCCTCGTCATCGCCATGACGCTGAACGCGCATCTGCCGGGGCGCGGGCTGCTCAGGGCCGCGGTGCTGATCCCCTGGGCCATCCCCACCATCGTCTCGGCCAAGATGTGGGGCTGGATGCTGAACGACCAGTACGGCGTAGTGAACGAGGTGCTGCTGTCGCTCGGCGTGATCTCGACCCGCATCGCCTGGACAGCGGACCCGTCACTGTCGCTGGCCTCGGTGATCGCGGTCGATGTTTGGAAGACCACGCCCTTCATGACCCTCCTGATCCTGGCGGCGCTGCAGATGCTGCCGAACGAGGTGTATGAGGCGGCGAAGGTCGACGGCATCCGGCCCTGGCGCGTCTTCACCCGCATCACCCTGCCGCTGATCTGGCCGGCGCTGATGGTGGCGATCCTGTTCCGGGCGCTGGATTCGCTGCGGGTGTTCGACCTCATCTACGTGCTGACCTCGAACAGCATCAACACGATGAGCATGTCGGTCTTCGCCCGGCAGCAGAGCATCGATTTCGGCAACGTCGGATTCGGCTCCGCCGCCTCGACCCTGCTCTTCGTCATCATCGCCGTGATCGCCGCCCTGTGGATGGTGGCGGGCCGCGTGCGGTTCGACAAGTAAGAGAGGAGGCGTGCCATGGCCATGACCAAGACCACCCGGCGCCGCGTCGGCCGCACCTTCTTCTACCTGCTGGTCGCCGCGATCATCCTGTACACGGTGTTCCCGTTCTACTGGGCCGTGATCTCGTCGCTGAAGAGCGGCCAGCAGCTGTTCGGCACCGAGCTGATCCCGCCCTCGCCCACGCTCGACAACTACGCCAGCGTGTTCCGCGAGCAGCCCTTCCTGACCAATATCATCAACTCGCTGATCGTCGCCGGGGCGACCGTGCTGGTGTGCCTGGCGCTGTCGGTCAGCGCCGCCTATGCGCTGGGCCGGGTGCGGTTCCGCGGCCGCAGCACCATTCTGATGATCACGCTCGGCGTGTCGATGTTCCCGCAGGTGGCGGTGCTGACCGGGCTGTTCGAGCTGGTGCGCTGGGCCGGCCTCTACAACCAGCTCGGCTCGCTGATCGTCAGCTACATGATCTTCACCCTGCCCTTCTCGGTCTGGGTGCTGACCACCTTCATCCGCGAGCTGCCGCGCGAGCTGGAGGAGGCGGCGATCGTCGACGGCGCCTCGCCGCTGCAGATCCTGGTGAAGGTGTTCCTGCCGCTGCTGGGCCCGGCGCTGGCGACCACCGGCCTGCTCGCCTTCATCGCCGCCTGGAACGAGTTCCTGTTCGCCCTCACCTTCACCCTGACCAACGAGGTGCGGACGGTGCCGGTGGCGATCGCCCTGATCTCCGGCGCCACCCAGTTCGACATCCCCTGGGGCAACATCATGGCGGCGTCGGTGGTGGTGACCGTGCCGCTGATCGTGCTGGTGATGATCTTCCAGCGCCGCATCGTCTCCGGCCTCACCGCCGGCGCGGTGAAGGGGTAGCGCGAGGGAAAGTGCATCCCGGCGCCCGGGAAAAGGCGGCGCCGGGATGCGGACCGAAGTCGGTCTGGAGGCCTGGACCCTAAACGTGCGGGACCGGGCATGGAAGCGCGAACGCTCCCGGATCCGAGACGATCCGGCGGCGCCGGCCCCTCACCTCACGTCCCTATTCGACCAGGGCTTCCTTCGCGTGCGCGGCGGCGCCGCTGCGCAGCGGCCGCTCCTCCATCAGCAGCAGCCAGACGAAGCCGAGGGCCAGGCCCACCGCCGCGGCCAGGAACAGCCAGTGGAAGGCGCCGACCAGCCCCTCGCGCATCGCCGGGGTCAGGTCGCCGAGGTTTTCCGCCGACCGGCCCGGCCCGCCGCCGCCGATGGCGCCGAGCACGATGGCGCCGAAGCCGGCGACGACGATGGCGCTGCCCAGCGAGCGGAAGAAGTTCATGCAGCCGGTGGCGGTGCCGAGCTGGTGCATCGCCACTGCGTTCTGGATCGAGATGGTGGTGACCGGCAGCACGGTGCCGAGGCCCAGGCCGATCGCGGCCAGCAGCACCTCGACCAGCCACATCGGCCGGCCGGCCGGGTCGGCCGCCAGCAGCAGCAGCGCCGCCGCGGCGATCACCAGCCCGACCAGCGGCGTGCGCTTGTAGTGGGTCATGCGGGCCATGAAGCGGCCGGCGATGTTGGCGCCGGTCACGGTGCCGGCCATCAGCGGCATCAGCGCCAGGCCGGCATTGGAGGCGGAGAGGCCGAGGATGCCCTCGAGATAGACCGGGACGTAGATCGACAGGCCGATGAAGGTGCCCATGACGCAGAAGGCGGCGGCGGTGCCGGTGCCGACCACCGGATTGACCATCACCGCCAGCGGGATCAGCGGCTCGTCCGCCTTCAGGAGGCGCAGCGCGAACAGCACCCAGAACACCAGCGACACGGCGAACAGGCCGAGGATCTCCGGCGACCCCCAGGCATAGCGGGTGCCGCCCCAGGTCAGCGCCAGCATCGCGGCCACGGTGGCGCCGACCATCAGCACGGCGCCGAGCACGTCGAGCCTGTGCCGCCGCTCGTGCCGCGGCAGGCGGCGCAGCGCGCCCCACACCATCCAGAAGGCGCCGAGGCCGAGCGGCAGGTTGATCCAGAAGATCACCGACCAGTGCAGATGGTCGGCGAACAACCCGCCCAGCACCGGTCCGACCACGCTGGAGGTGACGAAGACGCTGGCGATGTAGCCCTGATAGCGCCCGCGCTCCTTCGGCGAGACCACGTCGGCGATGATGGTCTGGGCCAGCGAGATCAGCCCGCCGCCGCCCAGCCCCTGCAGCGCCCGGGCCAGGATCAGCGCCAGCATGGTCGGCGCCAGGGCGCAGACCACCGACCCGACGATGAACACGGTGATGCTGACCAGCAGCGTCACCCGCCGGCCGTGGATGTCGCTGAACTTGCCGTAGAGCGGCGTCACCGCGGTCGAGGCCAGGAGGTAGGCGCTGACCACCCAGGACAGGTGCTCGACGTCGCCCAGCTCCTGCCCGATGGTGGGCAGCGCGGTGGCGACGATGGTCTGGTCCAGCGCGGCCAGCAGCATGGCCAGCATGATGCCGATGATGATCGACCGGACGGTGGCGTGGTCGAGCGGCGCCGGGGCGGCGACCGCCGGACTGTGTGCGGACATGGTGCGGCGTTCCAAAGGCGGGGGGCCGAGGGAATGGGGTCGGCGGCGGCGAAGCGCCCCGAGCCCCCTAACCTTCGCCTCCGATACTTGTCGTACAAGAGCGCTGTGGGCAGTGCTGCCATCGTCGCGCGGCATGGGGCGGGCGGAAGGCGGGCGCGGCATTCCATCCTGCCGATCGCGGTTTCCAGCAAACGGCGCTTGGTCTAGGGTGCGGCCATGATCGACCAGACCCAGCCGCGGGCCGACACGCAGGCCGTCGCCAAGCCCGAGAAGGGCCCGTTCCTGCGCCTGGCGCTGGAGGCCGGGCCGCTGCTGCTGTTCTTCATCGCCAACCAGACCGCCGGCATCATGCCGGCCACGGCCGTGTTCATGGTGGCGACCGTCGTCGCGGTGGTGCTGTCGGTGCGGCTGGAGAAGCGCTGGCCGATCATGCCGATGGTCGGCTGCGTCTTCGTGCTGGTCTTCGGCGGCCTGACGCTGTGGCTGGACGACGACCTGTTCATCAAGCTGAAGCCGACCGTGGTGAACCTGCTGTTCGCGGCGATCCTGTTCACCGGCCTGGCCACCGGCCGCAACTTCCTGAAGCTGATGATGGGCACGGTGTTCGAGCTGACGGAGCAGGGCTGGCGCATCCTGACCTGGCGCTGGGCCGTGTTCTTCGTCGTGCTGGCGGTGATCAACGAGGTGGTGTGGCGCAGCTTCTCGACCGAGTTCTGGGCCGGCTTCAAACTGTTCGGCATCCTGCCGCTGACGCTGGTCTTCGCCATGGCGCAGATGCCGGTGCTGATGCGGCACCAGACCAAGCCGGCCGAGTGACGATGCAGGCGACCGACCCGCTGCGCCATGTCGAGCACTGGGTGTTCGACCTGGACAACACGCTGTACCCCGCCCGCACCAACCTGTTCGCGCAGATCGACCGTCGCATGGGCGAGTATATCCGCGAGCATTTCGACCTGCCGCCGGACGAGGCGCGGGCGCTGCAGAAGCGGCTGTTCCGCGACTACGGCACCACCCTGAACGGGCTGATGCGCGAGCGCGCAATCGACCCCGGCCCGTTCCTGGAATATGTCCACGACATCGACATCTCGGCGATCGGGCCCAGCCCGGCCCTGGCCGCGGCGCTGGGCGACCTGCCGGGCCGCAAGATCGTGTTCACCAACGGCTCGGTCCGCCATGCCGAGCGGGTGCTGACCCGCCTCGGCGTCGTGGCCCAGTTCGACGGCATCTTCGACATCGTCGCCGCCGATTACGTGCCGAAGCCCGACCCCGGCCCGTACCGGACGATGCTGGACCGCTACGGGCTGGCGCCGCGCTCGACCGTGATGGTCGAGGACATGGCCCGCAACCTGCTGCCGGCGCACCGGCTGGGCATGACCACGGTGTGGGTGCGCACCCCGTCCGACTGGGGCCAGCCTTTGCCCGGGGACGGCCATATCGACATCGCCGTCGACGACACCGCGGAGTGGCTGGCCGCGGTGGCGGCGGCACGGCGCACCCTCTAGCCGGAGAAGGAATACGCTGCCTCTCCCGCTTGCGGGAGAGGTCGGAGACGCGAAGCGGCTCCGGGTGAGGGGAGTTTGTCGAAGCCTGGACC
>NZ_JANX01000068.1 GCF_000767795.1 Inquilinus limosus MP06
ACCCCGTCCGCCTCCCCGCTGACGCGCCGCTCCGGCCGCGCTGTGCCGCGCGCCGTCGCCCGGGCGCGGATCCGCAAGTTCCTGTCCTATTACCGGCCGCACATGCCGCTGCTGGCGGCCGACCTGTTCTGCGCCGTTGTCGTGTCCGCCACGGCGCTGATCCTGCCGCTCGGCGCCAACATCGTCACCCGGCGCCTGACCGGCCTGGACGATACGGCCGGGATGCTCGACGAGGTCTATATCCTCGGCGCGGCCATGCTGGCCGTGGTGCTGCTGCAGGCGCTTGCCAATCTGTTCGTCGACTATCAGGGCCACATGATGGGCGCGAAGATGGAAAGCGCCCTGCGCCGCGAGCTGTTCGGCCATCTGCAGAAACTGTCCTTCAGCTTCTACGACCGCGAGCGCACCGGCCAGCTGATGAGCCGGATCACCAACGACCTGTTCTCGCTCGGCGAGCTCTACCATCACGGGCCGGAGGACCTGGCGATCGCGGTGCTGAAATTCGCCGGCGCCATCGCCATCCTGGCCTGGCTTGACCTGCCTCTGGCGCTGATGATCCTGGCGGTGCTGCCCTTCGCGGTGGCCTATGCGCTGCACTTCAACCGCCGCATGAACCGGGCGCTGGAGGTCAGCAAACAGCGCATCGCCGCGGTGAACGAGCGGGTGGAGGATTCGCTGGCCGGCATCCGGGTGGTGCAGTCCTTCGCCAATGAGGATGTCGAGAACCGCCGCTTCGCGGTGCAGAACGCTGCCTTCCTCGACAGCCGCCGCGCCGGCTATCGCAGCGAGGCCTTCTTCTCGATGGGGATCGAGAGCTTCCCGCAGCTGATCACGGTGGTGATCATCGTCGCCGGCGCGGTGCGGGTGGCGCAGGGGCAGCTCGCGGTCGCCGACATGCTGACCTTCCTGCTCTGTGTCGCGGCGCTGGTCGACCCGGTGAAGCGGCTGGCGAACTTCGCCCGTCTCTGGCAGGAGGGCTATACCGGCTTCATCCGGATGATGGAGATCCTGGAGATCGAGCCGGACATCCAGGACCGGCCCGGCGCGGTCGCGCTGGCCCGGCCGCGCGGCGCCATCTCGTTCCGGGAGGTCGGCTTCCGCTACGAGGACGACCGGCCGCATGTGTTCCGGGACCTGTCGCTCGACATCCGGCCGGGCGAGTTCGTCGCCCTGGTCGGCGCCTCCGGCGGCGGCAAGAGCACGCTGTGCGCCCTGATCCCGCGCTTCTACGAGGCGACGGAGGGCCGGATCCTGGTCGACGGCACCGACATCCGCGACGTCACCCTGGCGTCGCTGCGGCGGGCCGTGGGCGTGGTGCAGCAGGACGTCTACCTGTTCGCCGGCACGGTGGCGGAGAATCTGCGCTACGGCCGGCCGGAGGCGACGGAGGCGGAGATCGTCGCGGCGGCCAAGGCGGCCAACGCGCACGACTTCATCATGGCCCTTCCGGACGGCTACGACACCGATATCGGCCAGCGCGGCGTCAAGCTGTCCGGCGGCCAGAAGCAGCGCCTGACCATCGCCCGGGCCTTCCTGAAGGACCCGGCGGTGCTGATCTTCGACGAGGCCACCAGCGCGCTCGACAATGAGAGCGAGCGGGCGGTGCAGGCGGCGCTGCTGGACCTGGCGCGGGACCGGACGACGCTGGTGATCGCCCACCGGCTGTCGACCGTGCGCCATGCCGACCGCATCCTGGTGCTGACCGACCAGGGCATTGTCGAGCAGGGGACGCATGAGCAGCTGCTGGCCGCCGGCGGCGCCTATGCCGCGCTGTACCGGGTGCAGGCCTCCCTCTGAGGCCTTCAGGCCGACCCCTCGGCTTTTTCCCGTCATGGCGGCCCCCGAAGGGGCTCGCCATGACGGTGAGTTGTCCGGCCACGGATCGGAGTCGGCCGTGGCCGCTTTCACCACAGATAGGGCACCAGCCGGGCTGTGCCGCGGCTGTAGTCGGCATAGGCCGGACCGAAGGCCTCGGCCATCAAGCGTTCCTCGATCACGATCTTGCGCAGGAAGGCGGCGGCCATCAGCGCCAGGGCAACCAGCGCGCTCCAGCGGTCGGTGGCGATCACCGTGCCGACCGCCGCCAGCAGCAGGCCGGTGTAGATCGGATGGCGCACCAGGGCGTAGGGGCCGCTGCGCACCAGCTCGTGGTCCTGCTTCAGCGTGACCGTGCCGCTCCAGTTGCCGGCCAGGTGCACCCGGGCCCACACGGCGAAGCCCAGCCCGGCCGCAACAACTACAGCACCGACAATGTCGAAGCCGCCGGTGCGCGGCAGGATCGGCGCCCCAAGAACCGGCCCGGCCATCCCCGGCCGGATGAACAGCCACGCGGCCAGGGCCAGCGGGATGATGTGGGACAGGCGCGAGGCGACGGATTCGCGCCGCCGTGCCGGCTTGGTGCCGAAGGCGGCCAGGTGCCAGTAGACGAACCACGCCGCCCAGAGGCCGATGATGACGAACGCCACAGCGTCCTCCGCGGTCATCCCCCTCGCCGCCGGCATGGTAGCGGGGCGCCGCAGGCGGGTCGAGCGGCCCAGGCGGGACGCGCCCCTGCCGCGGCCGAACCCAAAAAAGCCGCGATGCCGCTATAATGGGCTGCGGTGTCACGGGCCTGCCGTTGCCGCGCGGCCGGCCGGCAGGATTGATCCGGAGGGGATGGATGGGGAGTCGGCGGATCCGGTACGGCCTCGGCCTGCTCGCGGCCGTGCTGCTGGCCCTGGGCTGCGGCACCGCCATGGCCCAGCGGCAGGACCAGTTCGACGGCGCGGGCCGGTATCTCGGCTATGTCGAGCGCAGCGGCGACCGCATGAACCGCTATGACGCCGGAGGCCGTTATCTCGGCTACGACCGGCGCAACGGTCCCCGCATCGAGCGCTATGATTCCGAGGGCCGCTATCAGGGCTATCGTGAGGACCAGCCGGGCGGTCGCCGGCTGCAATACGACGCCGGGGGCCGGTATCTCGGCTATATCGAGCGCAGCGGCGACCGGCTGAACCGCTACGATGCGGGCGGCCGCTACCTGGGCTATGAGCAGCCGGATGGCGACCGCGTGAAGCAGTACGACGCCGCCGGGCGCTACATCGGCTCGCGCGACGAATAGGGGACCTTACGGCTCCAGCGCCGCGATCCGGCGGCGCAGCGCCTCCAGCCCGTGGTCGCGGATGCCCAGCGCCACCAGATGGTCCAGGGTCGAGCGGAAATAGTCCCGGCAGCTGCCCAGCTGGCCGTGCGCCCCGGCCAGCACCCGCGCCGTCTCCTCCTCGCTCAGCCGGCCGGCGTAGCGTGGCTGGGCACGGTCGATGGTGAAGGCGATCGCCCGCACCGGGCCCTCCGGCGTCGCCGCCGTGACCCAGCGCGGGGTGTAGGACGCGGTCACCATCTCGCGCCGCCAGATCAGGTCCAGCTCCTCCTCCACCGCCGCCGCGGCGATGCGGAAGACCAGGCCGCGGCAGGTGCCGCCGCGATCAAGGCCCAGCACCAGCCCCGGCCGCTCCGGCGTGCCGCGGCCCAGCGCGGTCCACAGGCAGAAGCGGCGATGCCAGCCATGGATCAGCCCGGTCCGGCGTTCGACGAAGTGGAAGGCCGGGTTCCAGATCAGCGAGCCATAGGCGAACACCCAGACGTCGCGGCCGGCCGCCTGCTCCGCCGCCAGGATCGCGCGGCGCGACTCCGCCAGCGCCTCGAAGGACAGCACCTCCGCGGTCGGGTCGCCGGCGGCGATCATGCGCTGCAGCACCCCGGCCTTCAGCGATTCGCGGGTGATGGCGGTCGGCTCGGCGACCGTCGGAACCTCGCTCACGGCGTCTCCCACCGGCCGGAATGGGCGGAGCGGAAGACGGCGTCGATCACCTGCATGTTGGCCAGCGTGTTCTCCAGCGGCACCGGCTGCTCGCCGCCCGTCAGGATGGCGTCGGCGAAAGCCGCGGCGGCCACGCCGTACTGGTCGCAGGCCGGGATCTCGACCGGCCTGATGCCCTCGCCGAACAGGCTGGACCCGTCATCCAGGAGCAGCCGGCACGGCCGGTCGTTCGGGGCGTTGAACGGGATCTCCACCTCGATCCGCCCCTTGGTGCCCAGGAACTGCATGCGCTGATAGCCGGGGATCTGGGTCGAGTAGACGAAGCTGGCCTGGATGCCGTCATAGTCGAGGAGGACGCTGCCCAGCCGGTCGATCTTGAACACCGGGTCGCGGTCCAGGAGCGACACCACCCGGCGCGGCTCCCGCCCGGTGACGAAGCGCGAGGTGGTGATCGGATAGCAGCCGATGTCCAGCAGGCCGCCGCCGCCGATATCGGCCTTGTTGCGGATGTTGTTCGGGTCGATGTTGCGGTAGGTGAAGGCGCCGGTGATGGCGCGCAGCTCGCCGATCGCGCCTTCCTGCACCAGCTCGCGCACCTTCAGCCATTGCGGATGGGTGCGCACCATGAAGGCTTCCTGGATGCGCCGGCCGGTCCTGTCGCGCGCCGCGATCAGCCGCCGCGTCTCCTCGGCGTTCAGCCCGATCGGCTTCTCGCACAGCACATGCTTGCCGGCCTCGGCCGCCTTGATCGTCCATTCGACATGCAGGTGGTTCGGCAGCGGGATGTAGACGGCGTCGATCTCCGGGTCGGCCAGCAGCGCCTCGTAGCTGTCATAGGCCACCGGCAGCCCGTATTTCTCGGCCGCGGCCTTCGACTTCTCCGCCGAGCGCGAGGCGATGGCCTTCACCCGGCAGTGCCGGGCCCGGGCCATCGGCGGGACGACCTTGTCGTTGATCTTGGCGGCGCCCAGCACGCCCCAGACGATCGTTCCTTCGGCCACGCCTGTCTCCTCCTCGACTGCAAATGCCCGACGTTTTCGCAGAGTCCGGTGATCCTAGCGGTTCCCGGATGCGATGAGGAACGCTCAGAGCGCGATCGTGTCCGGCGGAAAGCACGTTGCTTTCCGCCGGACGCGTGAATCGCGCTCTCACCTTATGAACTGAGCCGGCCAGAGGCCGGCTCAGGGCGCGGGCACGGGATGCGGCTCGGGCGACCCGTCGAGATCCTGCACCGGCGCCAGGTCGGCGACGGCGCAGAGCCGCTGCACCACCGCGGCGCGGGGCGACGCGACCTCGCCATGCTCATACGCCACCACCTGCAGCCGGCCCGCCACGGCCTGCAGCAGTTCCCCGGCCCTGAGCAGATAGGCGGGGGTCGACGGCCGGCCGAAGCGCTGGTTGCCCTGGGCGAAAGTCTCGTAGATCAGCACCCCGCCGGAGGCCAGCGCGTCGAGGATCGCCGGCAGCAGCGGCCGGTGCAGGTAGTTGGCGACGACGATGCCGGCGAAGCGCCGCCCGGCGAAGGGCCAGGGTCCGGCCTCGATGTCGGCCTGCAGGATCTCCACCCCCTCCGCCCCCGCCAGGTCGGCCACGCCCCGCAGGTCGATATCGACCCCGGCGACGGCATGGCCGCGGTCCCGGAAATGCCGCAGATGGCGGCCGCTGCCGCAGGCAAGGTCCAGCACCGGCGCGGTCTTCGGCACCAGCGGCGCGAAGCGGGCGACCCATGCGGACACAGGGGGGATATGCGGCATCGGCGGGATTGCGGGTGTCATTTTCTTTGCGGGCTGTGGCGGACCATCGTATGACAAAAGGCGGAGCATGGAATGCGATGATCCTGTACGAATTGCGATGCGAGGCCGGCCACGGCTTCGAAGCCTGGTTCCGCAACAGCGGCACTTATGACGCCCAGGTGGCGGCGGGCGAGGTCAACTGCCCGGTCTGCGGCAGCAGCGCGGTCGAAAAGGCGCTGATGGCGCCGGCGATCGCCAAGCGGTCGGCCAAGAACGGCGAGGACGGCCGCCGGACTCACACCACCATGGCCGAGGCGCGCCGCGAGCTTGAGGCCCTGCGCCGGAGGATCGAGGAGAATTGCGAGTATGTCGGCGACCGCTTCGCCGACGAGGCGCGCAAGATCCACTACGAGGAATCCGCGCATCGCGACATCTACGGCGAGGCCACCGAAGCCGAGGCGCGTGAGCTGGAGGATGAGGGAATCGGCGTCGCCCGTATTCCCTGGGTGTCCCGCACCGATTCCTGACCGGCCGTCGGCCGGCGAAGCCTTCTCAATCCTGGCTTGAGCGGAACGGCGCTTTCTTCTCCCCGTCCGTGCGGTCACACTTGTCACCGCCCACGCTTACGGTTAGTGGGTTATGAGCCGGTGGAGGTCGGTTCACGCCGATCGCATCGCCGGTGGCGTGCCCCTGACCCATGGCGCGGAAATAATGAATATATGTCTTTTGTCGAACAATTACCGGACGATGTTCTTCGAAAAGATCGGGCGCGGTCTCGAACGGAAGGGGGTCGGGATCGTCTGGATCGCGGCCAGCCGGCGCTGGGCGGACGCCCTGATCAAGGCAGGCTGGCGCCGCGACAGGATCCTCTGCCTCGCCGATTTCAGGGATGAATGGCGCAGCGCGCCGTCGCCGGACCCGGCCGATCCGGCGCTGACCGAGCTGGAGGCCGGCGGGCTGTCCGCCAACGAGACCATCCTGATGGACCGCACGCTGAACCGGCGGCCTCACGCCAAGGCCTATCTGGCCGTCGTGGCGCGGGAGGTCTCGCGCTTCCTGAAGGCCCATGACGTCCGCGCCGCCTTCGGCGAGCAGACCTGGGCCTACGAGCTGGCCACCGCGCTCCTGTGCAAGGCGCAGGGCCGGGCCTATTTCGCCCCGTCCACGGTGCGGGTGCCGTCCGACCGCTTCGGCTTCTTCACCGACCTGAACCAGGCCGAGATCTTCGAGATCCGCAAGCCGGACCGGTCGGACCGCGAGGCCGCGGAAGGCATCATCGAGGCGCTGCGCACCCGCGCCTACCGGCCCTACTACTTCCATATCCAGAACAAGATCCGGCTCTTCCGCAGCCACTGGCTCGGTGAATCCGTGGTGCAGGCCTTCTCCCGCGCCACCGACGGCGACGAGACCCTGCCGACCCTGGCGCACCGGTCGCGCTTCCGGTTCAGACGGATCGCCAACACCTACCGCACCCGCTGGCAGAAACCGTTCGAGAGCGGAAACCTCCCGGGCGCCCGCCCCTTCGTGCTGGTGACGCTGCACATGCAGCCGGAGGCGTCGATCGACGTCTTCGCCCACCGCAACTCCGACCAGATCGAGAACGTCCGGGCGCTGTCGCGGGTGATCCAGCATGGCTGGGAGATCTACGTCAAGGAGCACTCCAACGCGATCGGCTTCCGCTCGCCGCGCTACTACGACGAGCTGCGACGGATCCCCGGGGTGCGCCTGATCGACCCCTATGCCGACACGTTCAAGCTGATGGAAGCCTCGAAGCTGGTGCTGTCGCCCTCGGGCACCGTCTGCCTCGAGGCGGGGTTGCTCGGCCTCAAGGCCGCGACCTTCGCGCCGATGTATTTCACCCCCGTCATGTCGCCGGGCCGGATCGACCTGAAGGCCCTGACCCGCGCGGGCTTCGAGCGGCTGCTGCAGCGCGGCGACCGCGAGGGCGGGATGGAGCCGGCCGCGTTCCTGAGCTGGCTCTATGCCCAGTCTTTCCCCGGCCGGGTCGGCGACCCGGTCCACGACCCGCAGAGCATGACGGAGGAGAATGTGGCGATCGTGGTCAATGGCTTCGCGACGCTGCTCCAGGCTCTGGAAACCCGTCGGCAACCGAATGCGAGTGCGGCATGACCGTCGCCACCGAACATCTGCTCAGCCCCGTGCCCCAGGCGGTCGAGACCCAGCCGGTCCGCGACCGGTTGTCCAGTGAGACCCTGGCCCAGGAGATGGTCGGCTCGGCCTGGCGCCATCGCTGGCTGGTCGTCCTGGCTATCGTCGCAGCGGTGGCCCTCGGCGTGCTGTTCATCATAGTGTCGCCGACGCGCTACACCTCGCGCCTCATCGTCATGCCGACCGAGGCGTCGCAGCAGCTGTCCGACCTACTGCGCAACGCCGGCGCCTCGGCACTGGCCAGCTCGCTGACCAGCCTGACCGGCAACGAGCAGATCACCTATTTCGACCGGTTCAGCAAGCAGCTGACGGCGGTCAGCACCGCGGCCGCGCTGAAGGAACACAAGGGCCTGATCGAGAGCCTGATGGACCTGCGCTGGAACGACCAGCGGAAGATCTGGGAAAGCACGTCGTTCCTGACCCCGATCAAGGCTGCCCTCGGCCTCGACACCAGCGTCGACACCAGCGCCCAGGCGGTGGCCGAGTTTCTGCGCAAGAACCTGAACCAGGAGCAGGACCGGGATTCGCCGATCACGACCCTGTCGCTCGACGCCGCCGATGCCGAAGTGGCGCGGCAGGCGCTGGGCTATCTGCACCGGTACAGCGACGACCAGATCAAGCAGGCGATCTATCAGCAAACCCAGAGCAAGCTGGAATACCTGCAGCGCCGGCTGCAGAACGTGACCGTCAACGACTACCGCCAGACGCTGATCGGCCTGATCCTGGACCAGGAGAAGATCCTGATGCTGATCCAGCCGAATCTGCCCTTCGCCGCCGAGGCGCTGGAGCAGCCGGAGGTGCTGACGGAGCCGTCCTCGCCGAAGAAGGTCCGCATTCTCGTCTTGGCCGGGCTGATCGGCTTGGTGGTCGGTGCCTTCATCGCCTACCGGATCGACCGGAAGCGGCGGGGCTGACAGGACTGCCCCGCAGCCGGGCATCCCTTTCCAACTCCCTCCCTTGCGGGAGGGAGGACTCGTTCATGAGTCACCGTGAGGCCCGGCCGGACCTTCGCGTCACGCGATCTTGCTCAGCGGGCGGGGCTCGGACGCGAAGCTGCGCTGCACCAGGTCGCGCAAGCCCTCCTCGAGCGACCATTTCGGGGCCCAGCCCAGCGCGGCCCTGATCTTGGTGGTGTCGGCCGACAGCGACGGCCGGTCGAACTTGCGGAACTGCTTCCGGTCCTCGACCACCGGCCGCGGGTCGCCGACCAGGCGGCGGATGATCTCGACCACGTCGCGCACCGGCGTCGCCACCGAGGAGGCGACGTTGAACACCTCGAACCGCCCGGTGTCCTGGAACAGCGCGGCGATCGCGGCATCGGCGATGTCGGCGACATGGATGAAGTCGCGGGTGGCGCCCATATAGCCCATCCGGATCTCCGGCTGCGACCGGTCGCGCATCCGCTTCAGGGCGTCGGGGATCAGGTGCGGATTGGTCTCGCCCGGTCCGAAGGCATTGGCGAAGCGCAGCGCCACGCCGGACAGCCGGTGGTTGGTACGGGTGGCATAGGCCAGCAGGTCCTCGCCCAGCAGCTTGGACAGGCCGTAGGCGTTGACCGGGGCGGCCTGATCGCTCTCGCGATGCACCCGGTCGATCGGGGCATAGACATCCATGGTCGAGGCGAAGACCACCTTGCGGGCCGGCGTCCGCTCCAGCGCCCGCAGCACCAGCTCGGTGCCGCGAACATTGGTGGCGAAGGTCTCGTCCGGATGGCTTATGCAATAGGGAATGAAATGGATCGCGGCGAAATGGATGGCGCCGTCCGGCTGGAACTCCTCGACCACCTCCAGCAGATCGGTGCCGCTGCAGGTGCCGAGGTTGAGGCGCTTGAACACCGCCTCCGCGGGCAGCGAGCTCTCCCGGCCGAAGGAGAGGTTGTCGATGGCCAGGATCTCGTGGCCTTCCCAGGCCAGGCGCCGGGTGATTTGGCTGCCGATGAAACCGGCAGCGCCCGTGATCAAAATGCGCATGAATCCTGAACCTTCATTTTCGAAACTCCGGCGATCGACCGGCCCTCTATCTCCTGGGCCAGCGCCTGCCAATCCAGCTCGTCGGCGCGGTTCAGGCCACGGCGCGACAGCTCCTCCCATCGGTCGGCAGCGGCGATCAGCCCGCCCGCGAAGGCATCGAGCTCCGGCTCGGTCACCACGCCGCAGCCGTAATGGTCGACGACATCGCCGGTGCCGTTCTCCGGAAAGCGCGCGGTCACCGTCGGCAGGCCGCTCGCCATCGCCTCGGCGACGATGCGGGGAAAGCCCTCGCGCCGGCTCGAGATCGCCAGCAGCCTGGCGCCGGCCAGCAGCTCGACCTTCTGCTGCTCGCTGACCGCGCCCAGGATCCGGATCTGATCCGCGGCGGGCGAGGCGGCGGCATGGGCGCGCAGCGCCGGCAGCTCTGGCCCGTCGCCGGCGATCACCAGCTCGTCCCGGCCCAGCTCGCCCAGGTGATTGTGGCCGGCGGCCTTCAGCCGGGCGAAGGCGTCGATCAGGAAGGTCAGGTTCTTGTGGGCGGTGACGCGGCCGAGATAGAGGATGTCGCGGCGCTCGGCAGCCGGCAGGCCGCGATAGGCGGCGCGGCGGATGCCGCTCGGCAGGTAGAAGACCGGCCGGCCGGAGGCGGCGCCGATCCGGTCGCACACCGCCGGGCCGACGCCCATGTTCTGCCCGCTCAGCCGCGGCAGCATCCGCTGCATCATGCGGTAGAACCCGGCGTCCCGCACCTCGCACCAGTCCAGGATGGCGCGCTGTCGGGCGGCGCGTGGCGCGAAGGCGATATGGGCCAGGGGCCATTGGTTGAACAGGCTGAGATCGAAGCTGCGCGCCTGCAGCACACCTCGCACCCAGGTTGCATACTTCAGTATGGTAATCGGATTCCGAGGCAGCAGGCGGGACTGCGGCCGCTGGTAATGCTCGTCAACGGGATAGCGATTAACGTCAATACCACCCAGGGTCTCACGCTTCAGCAAATCTTTCTTATGCGCAATGCAATATACCGAGACACTGTGGCCTCGCTCACGAAACACTTGGGCCAGTTCGGCAAAGCGAATTTCCTGGCCGCCAATGCTCGGGGGATACAATTCGGTAAAAATTCCGATGTTCATGCCGGCTCACCAACGGGCTTGCACAATATATTATGCGCCAATGTTCTTGGCTCGATTAGCGAAAATTAGATAGCACGGGGCGGACCCGCAGCAACAATAAAATTCCACGGTAAAGGCCTGGTCAGCCTCGCTCCGGCGCGGTTTCGGAGCGGCGCGGCCAGGCATCGAGCCACAGCTGCTCGGCCAGGGCCTCGCGGAAATTGTGCTGGGGGGCGTAGCCGATGGCGGCCCGCGCGGCGCCGATGGCGGTGACGCGGTCGATCACGGCCGGCAGCCGCCAGCCCAGCTGCCGGTAGGCGCCCTCGGCGAAGGGGTGCCGGCGCCGCAGCGCCGGCCGCGGATCGCGGCGCAGCTCCGCGCAATCCTCCGGCAGGAAGGGGCTGGCGGCGGCGATGTTCAGAACCGCGGTGCCGGCGCCCGGCCCGCTCCGCCGCCAGGATATGCGCCGCTGCGACGTCGCGCGGGTCGACGCCGCGATACAGCCGGTCGTTCACCGTCTCGTTCGGTGGCGCCGGGAAGAACCGGCCGCAGCGCAGGACCATGCAGCCCTCGGGGAACGATCCGGCGGCGGCCAGGACCAGCGCCTCGGCGTCGCGCTTGCTGTCCTCATAGGGCGTCTCCGGCGCCGGCGGCAGATCCTCGGTCACCCAGACCGCGGCCCCGGCGCCGCGGACCGCGCCGCCATACAGCGCGGTGGTGCTGGTCAGCACCAGCCGCCGCACCCCGGCATCGCGCGCGGCGGCGATCACGGCCTCGGTGCCGCCGACATTGATCCGCCGGATCTCCTCGGCCGGGGCCGGCGCGCCCGGGCCGCCATTCAATCCGGCCGTGTGGATCACGGCGCGGGCGCCGCGGAAGGCTCGGCGCAGCGTCACCCCGTCCAGGATGTCGGCGCGGTGGGTCACGGTCGGCGCCTCGGCCCGGTCGACCCCCGCCACCGGCCCCCCTCCTGCCGTCGATCCGCACAGCAGCGAGGTGACGATGCGGGAGCCGAGATAGCCGGCGCTGCCCGTGACGACGATCATTCCGGCTTCGCCGCCGTCAGGATGTAGTTCACCCCGAGATGGTGCGGCGCCAGCCGCCAGCCGCCGCCGCGCAGGTCGGGCACCATGCCGGCGATGTCGCCGACCCCGAGCCCGGCGCGGCGCAGCGCCGCGGCCAGCTCGTGCGGCTTCAGGAACTTGCGCCACTCATGGGTGCCGCGCGGGATGATCCGCAGCAGGTGCTCGGCGCCGAGGATGGCGACGGCCCAGCTGCGGCGGGTGCGGTTCAGGGTCGACATCACCAGCGTGCCGCCGGGCCGCAGCAGCGCCGCCAGGGCGGCGCAGAAGGCGTCGACATCGGCGACATGCTCGACGATCTCCAGCGCCAGCACCGCGTCGAAGCGGGCGCCGGACGCCGCGAGATCCTCGGCGCTGCTGCAGCGATAGTCGATGGCGAGGCCGGATTCGGCGGCATGGGCGCGGGCGACGCCGACCGCCTCGGCCCCGGCATCGACCCCGGTGACGGTGGCGCCCAGCCGGGCCATCGGCTCGGACAGCAGGCCGCCGCCGCAGCCGATGTCGAGGATCGAAAGGCCGGCCAGCGGCCGCGGCGCCAACGGGTCGCAGTCCAGCCGGGCGCAGACCCGGTCGCGGATATAGCCGATGCGCAGCGGATTCATGCGGTGCAGCGGCCGGAACTTGCCGTCCGGGTCCCACCAGTCCGCCGCCATCGATTCGAAGCGGGCGATCTCGGCGGAATCGATCGTCGCCGCCGGGCTTTGCGCCATGAAGAAGAGTCCTCGTGTTTCAGTTGCGTCGGCCGTTGCGTCGCTCTCGGCGACGCAGTATGGGTAGCGGGCCTCACGGCCGCAATGCCGGCATTCCGGCCCGCGGCGCCCCTGTCACTCAAACCCGCGGCGGCCGATGGCGCGCATTGTTCAGAAGTTTGGCGGCACGTCGGTCGCCGATGTCGAGCGGATCAAGAACGTCGCCCGTCGGGTGCAGGCGGAGGTCGCGCGCGGCAACCAGGTCTCGGTCGTGGTGTCGGCGATGTCCGGCGTCACCAACCAGCTGGTGAAGTACTGCAACGACATCGCGCCCTTGCATGATCCGCGCGAATACGACGCGGTCGTCGCCTCGGGCGAGCAGGTCACCTCCGGCCTGCTGGCGCTGGCGCTGCAGGAGATCGGGCTACCCGCCCGGTCGTTCCAGGGCTGGCAGGTGGCGGTGCACACCGACGGCGCGCACGCCAAGGCCCGCATCCTCGGCATCGACGCGCAGAGGCTCGAGGAGTCGCTGGCCCGCGGCGAGGTCGCGGTGATCGCCGGCTTCCAGGGCGTCTCCGATGCCGGCCGCATCACCACGCTGGGCCGCGGCGGGTCCGACACCTCGGCGGTGGCGCTGGCCGCCGCGCTGAAGGCGGATCGCTGCGACATCTACACCGATGTCGACGGCGTCTACACCTGCGATCCGCGGATCGTGCGCAAGGCGCGCAAGCTCGATAAGATCACTTACGAAGAGATGCTGGAGATGGCGTCGCTCGGCGCCAAGGTGCTGCAGACGCGCTCGGTCGAGATGGCGATGAACCATCGGGTCCGGGTGCAGGTGCTGTCCAGCTTCGAGGATGTGCCAGGGACCCTGGTGGTGGACGAGGACGAGATCGTGGAGAAAGAGGTCGTCAGCGGGATCGCGTACAGCCGGGACGAGGCGAAGATCACCGTGGTCCGGGTGCCCGATCGGCCGGGCGTGGCCGCGTCGATCTTCGGGCCGCTGACCGACGCGAACATCAACGTCGACATGATCGTCCAGAACATCTCCGAGGACGGCCAGGCGACGGACCTGACCTTCACCGTCGGCAAGGCGGACCTGGAGCGCGCGGTCAAGGTGCTGTCCCAGCACAAGGAGACGCTGGGCTACAGCCACCTGATCCCGGACGAGAATGTGGTCAAGATCTCGGTGATCGGCGTCGGCATGCGCAGCCATGCCGGCGTCGCCCAGCGCATGTTCAAGGCGTTGGCCGAGAACGGCATCAACATCCAGGTGATCTCGACCTCCGAGATCAAGATCAGCGTCCTGGTGGCCGAGCAGTACACCGAGCTGGCGGTCCGGGCCCTCCACACCGCCTACGGCCTGGACAAGGCCTGATGGAGCGGGCCTGATGACCCGGCCGGCGGGCGGGCCCGCCCCGGGCATCGGGCCGTCGCGTCGCCTCCTCGCCCGCCTGCGCGACGTCATGGCGGGGTCGGGCACGGCGCAATCGCGCCTCGACAAGATCGTCACCCTGATCGCGGCCGAGATGGTGGCCGAGGTCTGCTCCTGCTACGTCTCCCGCCCGGGCGACGTGCTGGAGCTGTTCGCCACCATCGGCCTGAACCCCGACGCGGTGCACCGCACCCGCCTCAGGGTCGGCGAGGGCCTGGTCGGCGAGGTCGCGGCGACGGCGCGGCCGCTGGCCATCGCCAACGCGCCCGCCCATCCGAAATTCGCCTACCGGCCGGAAACCGGGGAGGACCCGTACGAATCCTGGATGGGCGTGCCGATCCTGCGCGGCGGCAAGGTGCGCGGCGTGCTGATCATCCAGAACCAGCACAAGCGCAACTACTCCGAAGACGAGGTCGAGACGCTCGAGACCATTGCCATGGTGGTGGCCGAGCTGATCGTCGGCGGCGAGATCGCCCGGCCGGAGGAGGTGGCGAGCCCCACCGCCGTGTCGCTGCCGGCCCGGCTGCACGGCATCGCGCTGAACGGCGGCCTGGCCCAGGGGCTGGCGGTGCTGCACCGGACCCAGATCACCGTGCGCCAGATGGTGGCCGACGACCCGGCGGTGGAGGCGGAGCGGTTCCGCCAGGCGGTCGAGCACATGCACCGCTCGCTCGACGACCTGGTGGCCGACCACCGCGCGGTCGGCATCGGCGAGAGCGGCGAGATCCTCGAGACCTACCGCATGTTCGCCGAGGATCGCGGCTGGCTCAGCCGGATCCATGAGGCGATCGACACCGGCCTGTCGGCCGAGGCCGCGGTGCAGCGCGTGCAGAACGACATGGCGGCGCGCATGGCCCGGGTCACCGACCCCTATCTGCGCGAGCGCCTGGCCGATTTCGACGACCTCGCCAACCGGCTGCTGCTGCATCTCGCCGGCCGCACCTCGGCCGCGGCGCTGGGCACCCTGCCGGACGACATGGTGCTGGTGGCCCGCGCCATCGGCCCGGCCGAGCTGCTCGACTACGACCGGCGCAAGCTGCGCGGCCTGGTGCTGGAGGAGGGGTCGGCCACCAGCCATGTCGCGATCATCGCCCGGGCGCTGGACATCCCGGTGGTCGGCCGCTGCGTCGAGGCGATGCGGCTGATCGAGCCGCTGGACCCGATCGTGGTCGATGGCGACCACGGCAACGTCTTCGTCCGCCCGTCCGAGGACGTGATGGACACCATCACCAAGGCGATCCAGGTCCAGGCCGGGCAGCGCAAGATCTACGCCGAGGAGGCGCGGCTGCCGGCGGTGACGCGCGACGGCGCCGCCGTGTCGCTGATGCTGAACGCGGGCCTGCTCTCCGACATGCCGCATCTCGACGCGGTCGGCGCCGACGGCATCGGCCTGTACCGCACCGAGATCCCGTTCATGGTGCGGTCGGAATATCCCAGCGTCGCCACCCAGACCGACCTCTATTCCCGGGTGATCGACCTGGCCGAGGGCCGGCCGGTGGTGTTCCGCACCCTCGATGTCGGCGGCGACAAGCGGCTGCCCTATTTCGCCGAGATCGACGAGGACAACCCGGCCCTGGGCTGGCGCGCCGTGCGCATCGGCCTGGACCGGCCGGCGATGCTGCGCCAGCAGCTGCGCGCGCTGATCCAGGGCGCCGCCGGGCGTCCCTTCGGGGTGATGTTCCCGATGGTGTCCGAGGTGACCGAGCTGGACGCCGCCCGGGATCTCTTCGACCGCGAGGTGGCGCGCGCCGCGGCCCAGGGCGTGCCGGTCTCGGGCGAGATCCGCGTCGGGGTGATGCTGGAGGTGCCGTCGCTGCTGTGGCAGCTCGACCAGGTGCTGCGCACCGCCGATTTCGTCGCCGTCGGCTCGAACGATCTGATGCAGTATCTCTACGCCGCCGACCGCACCAACACCCGGGTGGCGCAGCGCTACGACACGCTGTCGCCGGGCCTGATCGGCGCGCTGGCCGAGGCGGTGGCGCGCTGCGATGCCGCCGGCCGCCGCATCAGCCTGTGCGGCGAGATGGCGTCGCGGCCGATCGAGGCGATGACCCTGCTGGGCCTGGGATTCCGCACCCTGTCGATGCCGGCCACGGCGATCGGCGCAGTCAGGACTATGGTCCGCAGCCTGGATCTCGGCCATTTCGCGCGCTGGTTGTCGCAGGTCCGTGCCAATGCCCGTGGTTCGCTTCGCCCCGCCATCCGCGCCTATGCCCGCGACCATGACGTTGCAATATAGTGCGATCAAACTCGGATTCGTTTTGCTGTGCCGCCGGAATCGTCATAATAAAGACAGTCGTCTCGGTCGTGGGGGAGTGGGCCTCGACATCATGACAGGGCGACGCGCCGGCTTTCATCTGTAACAATTCGCTCAAGCACAAAGCGGCTCGAACGACATGGCCCAGAGCAATCGGAAACACCTCGCCGTGGTGCATGAGGCCGCGGACTCCCCGGGCAACCCTCACGATGCGGGGGCGACCGAACCCGTGATCGACATGAACGCCCCGGTCGGCCGCATCCTCGGCCAGGCACGGGAGATCGCCGGCTACAGCCTCTATGACGTGGCCGCCACGCTGCGGATCCGCCATGGTCTGCTGCAGGCGATCGAGGACGGGCGCCACCAGGACCTGCCCGGTCCGGTCTATGCCATCGGCTTCGTCCGCACCTATGCCGAGTTCCTCGGCTTCGACGGCGACCAGGTGGTGGCGCGGTTCAAGCGCGAATCCGCCGCGGTCGAGAAGAAGCCCGACCTGGTCTTCCCGGTGCCGGTGCCGGAAGGCAGCCGCGTCCCCGGCGGCGCGATCCTGATGATCGCGGTCCTGATCGGCGGCCTGGCCTATGCCGGCTGGTACTACCTGTCCTCGGCCAACCGCGACATGGCGGCCGAGATCGCGGCCCTGCCGGCGCGCTTCGCCGCCCTGCTCGACGGCAACGCCCAGCCGGAATCGAATCCAGGCCCGGTGGTGCAGCCGGCCGCGCCGAACAGCGCCCCCAACCTGCAGGCGGCGGCCCCGACGGCCGAACCCGGCCCGGGCGAGCGGATGACCGCCGGCCCGAT
>NZ_JANX01000069.1 GCF_000767795.1 Inquilinus limosus MP06
GGTGGCGAGGGTGCGGCCCGGCGTGCCGGTGCAGATCTTCGGCTGCCTCGGCGGCTGGGCCTGGTGCGACATCGGCATCGGGCCCGATCGTGGCTGGGCGCCCGGCCGCTTCCTGGCGGCGGATTTCGAGCGGCGCCGGCGGGTGATCGTCGACGTCGCCCCGCGGATCGGCGTGCCGGTCATCACCTTCGATGCCGGCCCATACTGGGACAACTACTACCGCGGCCGGCCCTGGTACCGCGACCGTGGCCGCTGGGTGCACTGATCGCCACGGAGAAAGGGCGGCTCCCGTGGGAGCCGCCCGTTTTCATTCGGCCGGCGTGCTCGGTGCCTCGGTCCGTGGCTTGGGCGCGATCGAGCCACCCAGCAGCTTCTCATGCACCCATTCGCGCACGCGCTGCAGGGTGACGTACAGCATCGGGATCAGGAAGATGCCGATCGCCGAGGCCGCGATCATGCCGCCGAACACCGAGGTGCCGACGCCCCGCCGGCTGGCCGCGGCCGCGCCCGCCGCGGTCACCAGCGGCACCAGGCCCAGGATGAAGGCGAAGCTGGTCATCATCACCGGCCGGAAGCGCAGCCGGGCGCCCTCGATCGCGGCGTCGGTGATCGACGACCCCTCCTCGCGCTTGGCCTTGGCGAACTCGACGATCAGGATGCCGTTCTTGCTGGCCAGGGCGATCAGCACGATGATGCCGATCTGGGCATAGACGTCGTTCGACAGCCCGGCGATCCACAGTGCCGCCAGGCCGCCGACCACGCCGACCGTGACCGACAGCAGCACGCCGATCGGGATCGACCAGCTCTCATACAGCGCCACCAGGAACAGATAGGCGAACAGCACGGCCAGGCCGAGAATGAAGCCGGTCTGGCCGGCCGCCTGCAGCTCCTGCAGCGCCGTGCCGGTCCATTCGAAGCCGTAGCCGGGCGGCAGGGTGGCGTCGGACACCTGGGTCATCGCCGCCAGCGACTGGCCCGAGCTGACACCCGGCGCGGCGCTGCCGAGCACGCTGACTGCGCGGTAGTTGTTGTAGCGGGTGATGAACAGCGGCCCCAGCTGCTGCTGGGCGTCGACCAGCGACCGCATCGGCACCATCTGGCCGGACGATGAGCGGACATAGATCCGGTAGATGTCGTCGACCGTGCGCCGGTCGTTGGCCTCGCCCTGGGCGATCACCTGCCAGGTGCGGCCGAACAGGTTGAAGTCGTTGATGTAGAAGCCGCCCAGCGTCGCCTGCAGCGCGTTGAAGATGGCGCTGATGCCGACGCCCAGGGTCTGCGCCTTCTCGCGGTCGAGGTTCAGGAAGATCTGCGGCGTGTCGGCGTTGTAGGAGGTGAACACCTGGGTCAGGCCCGGTGTCTGGTTGGCGGCCACCACCAGCCCCTGCGCAACCGACGCCAGCTCGTTCGGGCTTTTGCCCTCCAGATCCTCGAGCTGGTACTGGAAGCCGCCGGCGGTGCCGAGGCCGATGATCGGCGGCAGGTTCAGCGGAATGATCAGCGCGTCGCGCACGCCGGCGGTGCGGATCGCCACCTGGCGGATCACGTCGAACACCGTGATGCCCTGCGCCACCCGCTCCTCGAACGGCTTCAGCGACACCACCAGGAAGGCGGCGTTCGGCTCGGCCAGCCCGTCGATGAAGCTGCGGCCGACCACGCCGGTGATGTCGGCGACGCCCGGGATGTCCTTGACCAGCGCCTCGACCTGCTCCGTCACCTGGGTGGTGCGGCTGACGGCGGCGGCCGGCGGCAGCTTCATCTCGACGAAGAACAGGCCCTGGTCCTCCTCCGGCAGGAAGCCGGTCGGGGTGGCGCTGTTGATCAGCCAGGCCAGCCCGCCGAAGGCGGCGACCAGCGCGATCGACAACACCGCCATCCGGACCAGCCGGGCGACGATCCAGGCATAGCCGTCGCGCACCTTGTCGATGCCGCCGGAGACGCGGCCCATGATCCGGCCGTACAGGCCGGGGCGGTGGCCGGGCTGGTGCGGCTTCAGGAACACGCCGCACAGCGCCGGGCTCAGCGTCAGCGCGTTCAGGGCCGAGATCAGCATCGCCACCGACACGGTGACGGCGAATTGCGAATACAGCTCGCCGGTGATGCCTGGGATGAAGCCGACCGGCACGAACACCGACAGCAGGACGAGGGTGATGGCGATGATCGGCGCGGTGATCTCGCGCATCGCCTGCTTGGTCGCCTCCCGGGCCGGCAGGCCGGTCTCGGCCATCACCCGCTCGACATTCTCGACCACGACGATGGCGTCGTCGACGACGATGCCGATCGCCAGGATCATCGCGAACATCGAGATGGTGTTGGCGGAGAAGCCCAGCACCAGCAGCACGGCGAAGGTGCCGATCAGCGACACCGGCACGGCGATGATCGGGATCAGCGTCGCCCGCAGGTTGCCGAGGAAGACGAACACCACGATCGCGACCAGCACGAAGGCTTCGAGCAGGGTCTTGATCACCTCGCTGATCGTCTCGCTGACGAAGACGGTGGTGTCGTAGGTGACCTTGTAGTCGACGCCGGCGGGGAAGCGGGCCTTCAGCTTCTCCATCTCCGCCCGCACGCCCGCGGCGGCGGCGACGGCGTTCGACCCCGGCGACTGGAAGATGCCGATCACCGCGGCCGGCGCGCCGTTCAGCCGGCCCGTGGTGTCGTAGGACTGGCTGTTCAGCTCCAGCCGCGCCACGTCCTTCAGGCGCACCACCGACCCGTCGGGGTTGGCGCGCAGGATGATGTTCTCGAACTGCTTGACGTCGGTCAGCCGGCCCAGCGTCTGCAGCGTCACCTGGATCTGCTGGTCGTCCGGCATCGGCTGGGCGCCCAGCCGGCCGACCGCGGCCTGCACGTTCTGGCTCTGCACCGCCGTGACGATGTCGTTCGGGGTCAGGCCGAAGCTGGTCAGCGAATCGGTGCTGTACCAGATCCGCATCGCGTAGTTCTGGGTGCCGAACAGCGACGCTTGGCCGACGCCGGGCACGCGGCCCAGCGCATCGATCAGGTTGATGATCGCGTAGTTGTTCAGGAACAGCCCGTCCTGGCTCTTGTCCGGCGAATAGATGGTGACCAGCTGCAGGATTGCCGAGGACTGCTTCTTGACCGTCAGTCCCTGGGCCGAAACCTCCTGCGGCAGCTTCGGCTCGGCCAGCGCCACGCGGTTCTGGACGTTGACGGTGTTGATGTCCGGGTCGGTGCCGACCGCGAAGCTGATGTTCAGCGAGTAGGAGCCGTCGCTGCCGCTGGTCGACGACATGTACAGCATGTTGTCGACGCCGTTGACCTGGGCCTCGATCGGCTGGGCCACGGTCGATTCGACCACGGCGGCGCTGGCGCCCGGATAGGCGCCGCTGACCGAGACCTGCGGCGGCACGATGTCGGGGAACTGCGCGATCGGGATGCTGCGGATCGCGATCAGCCCGGCCAGCGTGATGACGATGGCGATGACGATCGCGAAGCGGGGGCGATCGACGAAGATCGAGGACAGCATGGGGTCAGTTCCCCGCCGGCTTGGCCGGCGCCTGTCCTGCGCCCGACGGCGCCGGGTCGGTGGCGGGGGCGGGGTTCACCTCCTGGCCCGGGCGCACCTTCTGCACGCCGTCGACGATGACGACGTCGCCGTCGTTCAGCCCCTGCTGCACCACCACGTCGGCCCCCTGGTTGGCGCCGGTGGTGATGTGCTTGGCGGCCGCCTTCTTGTCCTGGCCCACCACCAGCACGTAGCTGCCGGTCTGGTCGGTCAGGATCGCGCGCTGCGGGATCACCAGCGCCTCGACCGGGGTCTTCCGCTCCGCCGTCACCCGGGCGTACTGCCCGTCGGTCAGGATGCGGTTCGGATTCGCGAAGACGGCCCGCACCAGCAGCGTGTCGGTGTTCTGGTCGACCTTGACGTCGGTGAAGTCGATCTTGCCGACCTCCGGATACTGCGAGCCGTTGGCCAGGGTCAGGTGCACCACCACGTCCTGCGGCTCGACCCTGCCGGAGCCGCTGGCCTGCTGCACGTCCTGGATGAAGCGGTCGCTGACCGGGAAGGTGACGTAGATCGGGTCCTGGCTGACGATGGTGGCCAGGGCGCCGCTCGAGGGTCCGACCAGCGCGCCGACGCTGAAGGTGGAGATCCCGACACGGCCGTCGAACGGCGCCTTGATCTCGGTGTAGCCGAGATTGATCTTCGCCTGCTCCAGCGCCGCCTGGTTCTGCTGCACCGCCGCGTTGGCCGACTTCTCCGCGGCGATGCGGTCGTCCAGCGTCGCCTGCGAGACGTTCTGGTTCCTGATCAGGTCGCGGGCGCGGTCGGCCTGCAGCTTGGCGTTGTCGGCATTGGCCTGGGCGCTGGAAAGATTGGCCTGGGCCTGGTCGACCGCGGCCTGGTAGGTGTCCTTCTCCAGCACGAACAGCAGGTCGCCGGCCTTCACCTCCTGGCCTTCGGTGTAGTTGCGCTGCTGCAGGAAGCCTTCGACCCGGGCCACCAGGTCGACCTTGTTGATCGCCTGGACCCGGCCGACGAAGGTGACGCCTTCGGCCACCGGCCGCTTGGCCGCGGTAACGACACCGACGGCCGGCGGCGGCATCTGCGGCGCCTGCGCCTGCTTATCGGAGGATTCGTTGCAGCCGGCGAGGAAGAGGAGGCCGATGGCGATGGCGGATACGCGATGAGGGCGCGCGGTCCGGGATCCCGACATCATTGGCCTGTCTCCTTCGGTTTTGAGAACAGTATGGGCTCACGCGCGGGTCGCGCCGAATCAGGTCACGGTATCATTGTTTTGTTATCGGGAAAGCATCTTGCAGATGCTTTTGACTTCGGAACCGCAGATCCAAACGCGGGTTGAACGAACAATGGAGATCGGGAGACCCTGATGACATTCCGGCCGGCTCTCATCGCATTTGCGGTTCTGGCGGCGACGACGGTCGCGCGGGCGCAAATACTGGATCCCGTGCAGACGCCGCGGCCGCCGTCGACGCCGACCCCGTCCCAGCCGCTGGTCGCGCCGGGGCTGCCCTCGCGGCCGGAACTGCCCTTGACGACACCGGCTCCGGCGACGGCGCCCGCACCTTCCACCGTCCCGTCCGCGCAGGAGCCCGGCCGCACCGTCCGGCTGGAGCAGCAGCAGGCGCATCCGAACGGCGTGGCGATGACGCTGACCAGCATCACCTACCGGGCCGACAGCATCATCGTCGCGGCCACCATCGACAACCTGTCCGACCGATCCGTGTCGCTCAACCGCGGCGGCAGCCTGGCGCTGGTGGACGACCGGGGCCGCAGCCACCCCTTCGTGCCGCCGACCGACAATCCGGAGGTGCAGATCGGCGCCCGGTCGCGGGTGACCGCCAGCTTCGTCTTCGCCGGCCCGCTGGCCGAAGACGCGCGCACGGTGCAGATCTCGACCAACGGCCCGTCGGGCAGCCGCAGCGACCGGCTGACCTCGGCGCCGGCTTTCCTGTTCCGCGTCCCCGTCTCCTGAGAGGCCGCCTGTAAATGCTACTGGCACGGCCGTCTGATGGCGGTTTCTGCGCTTCCGGTGCTCACGGACTTAACGTCCGCTGCGCTCCGGGTCTCGAAACCACCACCAGCCGACTCACGCCAGCGCATTTCCAAACGGCCTCTCGTCCGGCCACAGTACTCAGATGAACAGCATCTGGCCGTCGCGCGGCGATTCGGCCAGCAGGGTGACGACGCCGGCGATCTCGGCCTGGACGGCCAGGTCGGCGGCGGCGAGGCCGAGCGCGCGCAACCCCATCTCGCAGGCGATGAAGCGGACGCCGAGGGCCTGGCAGGCCTCCAGCAGCTCGGTGAAGGTCGCGACCCGGCGGGACGCGAAACCGGCCTCCTGCGCCTCGGCGTCGCCGTCCAGCCGGCGCCAGCCTTCGGGCAGCAGCGCCCACAGCGCCTGGCC
This sequence comes from Inquilinus limosus MP06, assembly GCF_000767795.1. Lineage (GTDB taxonomy): Bacteria > Pseudomonadota > Alphaproteobacteria > DSM-16000 > Inquilinaceae > Inquilinus > Inquilinus limosus_E. The sequence continues at coordinate 5,895 of NZ_JANX01000069.1, forward strand.
GGTGAAGAACAGCGTCGCCCGGCGGTTGGTGGCGGCGGCGGCGCTGGCCAGCACCAGCGCGTAATGCACCCGGTCGAAGCGGCCGTCGAACACCACGATCGACAGCGCGCCGATGCCGGCAGGCCCCTCAGCCATGGTGATGCGACAGGTCGGTCATTGTGGGATGGTCGCCGCACAGCGGGCAGTCCGGGTCGCGCGGCAGGGCGATCTCGCGCAGCCGCGCCTCTAGCGCGTCGTACAGCAGCAGACGGCCGGACAGGCCCTCGCCGATGCCCAGGATCTCCTTGATCGTCTCGATCGCCTGCATCGACCCCAGCACGCCCGGCAGGGCGCCGAACACCCCGGCCTCGGAGCAGCTGGGCACCGTGCCCGGGTCGGGCGGCGCCGGGAACAGGCAGCGATAGCAGGGGTGCGGGTCGCCGAGATGCGCCTTGAAGGTCGACAGCTGCGCCTCGAAGCGCAGCATCGCGGCCGACACCAGCGGCCGCCGCGCCAGGTAGCAGGCGTCGTTCAGCAGGTAGCGGGTGGCGAAGTTGTCGCTGCCGTCGACCACGATGTCGAAGGCGGCGATCCGCTCCAGCGCCGTGGCCGCGGTCAGCCGCTCGGCGAAGCGCTCGACCTTGACCTCCGGATTCAGCGCCTGCAGCCGGAGGATGGCGCTGTCGACCTTCAGCCGGCCCAGCGTGGTGGTGTCGTGCACCACCTGGCGCTGCAGGTTCGACAGCTCGACCAGGTCGTCGTCGTACAGCCCGATGGTGCCGATCCCGGCGGCGGCAAGGTAGAGCAGCAGGGGCGACCCGAGGCCGCCGGCCCCGATCACCAGAACCCGGGCTTCCAGCAGCTTCTGCTGACCCTTGCCGCCGACCTCGGGCAGCAGGATGTGGCGCGCATAGCGCTTGATCTGGGCGTCGGTGAAGCTCATGGCCGCAGCATAGACCCCTGTCCGCGACCTGAACAGCCGGCCGCCGGAAGGCGAAGCTCTAGCATGCCGGGCCGCTTCGCTGCGCTGCGACGTGTCGCCCGGCTGGGGCCTTATGGCACGTCATCCGGCCGTGAAATTCGCCGCTGTTCTGTGGCATATTCTTTCCGAGCCAAGAAATAAGGCAACCGCTGCCAGGCTGGTTGCCGAAGGAGAATTGTCATGGATCTCGATCCAGTCCTCCTGTCCCGGTTCCAATTCGCCTTTGTCGTCTCCTTCCACTTCCTGTTCCCGGCCTTCACCATCGGCATCGCCAGCTGGCTGGCGGTGCTGGAAGGGCTGTATCTGAAGACGGGGCGGGCGGAATACCGGACGCTCTACAAGTTCTGGATCAAGATCTTCGCCGTCTCCTTCGGCGTCGGCGTGGTCACCGGCATCGTCATGACCTACCAGTTCGGCACGAACTGGAGCGGCCTGACCAGGGCCGGCGGCAGCATCCTCGGGCCGCTGCTCGGCTACGAGGTGGTGACCGCCTTCTTCCTCGAGGCCGGCTTCCTCGGCATCATGCTGTTCGGCTGGGACAAGGTGCCGCGCATCGTCCATTTCGGGGCCACGGCGGCCGTGGCGGTCGGCACCGCCATCTCGGCCTTCTGGATCCTGTCGGCCAACTCCTTCCTGCACACCCCGGCGGGCTACGAGGTGGCGAACGGCGCCCTGGTCCCGTCCGACTGGCTGCAGATCGTGTTCAGCCCGTCCTTCCCGGTGCGCTTCCTGCACACCGTGGTGGCCGCCTACCTGACCACCGCCTTCGTCATCGCCGGCGTCTCGGCCTGGTATCTGCTGCGCGGCCGCAGCGTGCTGGAATCGCGTCAGGCCTTCTCGATGGGGCTGTGGCTGATCGCGGTGCTGGCGCCCGTGCAGATCTTCATCGGCGACCAGGCGGGGCTGGAGGTGCGCGAGCACCAGCCGGCCAAGCTGGCGGCGATCGAGGCGCATTGGGAGACGAGCGGCGACGTGCCGCTGATCCTGTTCGCCTGGCCGGACCAGGGCGGCGAGAAGAACGATTTCGTGCTCGAGATCCCGCATCTCGGCTCGCTGATCCTGACCCATAGCTGGGACGGCGCGGTGCAGGGGCTGAAGGAGTTCCCGGCCCAGGACCGGCCGCCGGTCGCGATCGTGTTCTGGACCTTCCGGATCATGGTGGGCCTGGGCTTCCTGATGCTCGGCGCCGCCCTGCTGGGCCTGTGGCTGCGGGCGGTCGGCCGGCTCTATGACAGCCGCTGGTTCCACCGCTTCATGGTGGTGATGCTGCCGTCGGGCTTCGTCGCCGTGATCGCCGGCTGGTTCACCACCGAGATCGGCCGCCAGCCCTGGGTGGTCAACGGCATCCTGCGCACCGCCGACGCGATGTCGCCGGTCGGCGCCGGCAGCGTGCTGCTGTCGCTGGCGCTGTTCGTCCTGGTCTACGCGATCCTGCTGGGCTCCGCCGTCTACTATATCGTCAAGCTGGTGCGGATCGGGCCGGAAGCGCCCGAATCCGACCGCGAGGAGCCGTTCAAGACGCCGGCGCGGCCGTTCTCGCTGCCCGACGCCTCCTTCGAAACCCGGGAGTGAAGCCATGACGCCGGATGTCTGGACGATTCCGACCGTCCTGCCCCTGATCTGGGCCGCGATCGCCGCCGTCGGGGTGTTCATGTACGTGCTGATGGACGGGTTCGACCTCGGCGTCGGCATCCTGTTCCCCTGGGCCCGGACGGAGGAGGATCGCGACCTGATGATGAACTCGGTCGCGCCGATCTGGGACGGCAACGAGACCTGGCTGGTGCTGGGCGGCGTGGTCCTGCTGGCGGTGTTCCCGGCCGCCTTCTCGATCATCCTGCCGGCGCTGTACCTGCCGATCACCTTCATGGTGATGGGGCTGATCTTCCGCGGCGTCGCCTTCGAGTTCCGGTTCAAGGCCCACACCAGCAAGTGGCTGTGGACCGTGGCCTTCGCCGGCGGCAGCCTGCTGGCCACCTTCTTCCAGGGCGTGGTGCTGGGCACCTTCGTCCAGGGCTTCCCGGTGGCGGACGGCCACTACGCCGGCGGGGCGTTCCACTGGGTCTCGCCCTTCAGCCTGATGACCGGCGTGGCCCTGGTGCTGGGCTACGGCCTGCTCGGCGCCGCCTGGCTGGTGATGAAGACCGAGGGCACGCTGCAGGGCTGGGCCCGCGACGCCACCCTCCGCCTGCTGCTCGGCGTGCTGTTCTTCATGGCGGTGGTCAGCCTTTGGGTGCCGTTCCTCGACCGGTCGATCGCCGACCGCTGGTTCACCTGGCCGAACATCGCGTATTTCGCGCCGGTGCCGATCCTGGTGGCGGTGTTCGCCTGGCGGCTGTGGCTGTCGCTGCAGCGCGGCTCCGACTACGGGCCGTTCCTCTATACCATGGCGCTGTTCGTGCTCGGCTACACCGGCCTGGCCATCAGCCTGTGGCCCAAGGTGGTGCCGCCCGACCTGACCATCTGGGACGTCGCCGCCCCGGCCTCGTCGCAGCTGTTCCTGCTGATCGGCGTCGCCTTCCTGATCCCGCTGATCCTGGTCTACACCACCTATGCCTACTGGGTGTTCCGCGGCAAGGTGAAGGCGGGCGAGGGCTACGATCACTGAGCCATGGTTGCCGCGGGGCGATCCGGGGTAGTCTCCGCGCCAACACCATCCAGGAGAACTCCCATGGCCGGATCGGGCTACCGCAAGGACCGCATCGGCAACCACAAGCTGCACCCCGAGACGCTGATGCTCGGCTACGGCTACGACCCCACCCTGTCCGAGGGCGCGGTCAAGCAGCCGGTGTTCCTGACCTCGACCTTCGTGTTCAAATCGGCCGAGGAAGGCCGCGACTTCTTCGACTACACCGCCGGCCGGCGCGAGCCGAAGCCGGGCGCTGATGCCGGGCTGGTCTATTCCCGCTTCAACCACCCGAACAGCGAGATCGTCGAGGACCGCCTGGCGATCTATGAGGGGGCCGAGGCGGCGGGCATCTTCTCCAGCGGCATGTCGGCGATCGCGACGACGCTGCTGGCCTTCGCCCGGCCGGGCGACGTGATCCTGCACAGCCAGCCGCTCTATGGCGGCACCGAGACGCTGGTGGCCCGCACCCTGACGCCGTTCCAGATCGGCGCGGTCGGCTTCCCCGACGGCGTCGATGGCGCCGTGGTGCGCAAGGCGGCGGAGGAGGCGATGGCCAAGGGCCGGGTCTCGGTGATCCTGGTCGAGACGCCGTCGAACCCGCTCAACACCCTGGTCGATCTCGAGCTGGTGCGGGCGGTGGCCGACGAGATCGGGGCGAAGCAGGGCCACACCCCGGTGGTGGTCTGCGACAACACCCTGCTGGGCCCGATCTTCCAGAAGCCGATCCGGCACGGCACCGACATCGTGGTCTACTCCCTGACCAAATATGTCGGCGGCCACAGCGACCTGGTGGCCGGCGCGGTGCTGGGCCGGCGCGACCAGATCCGGCAGGTCAAGCTGCTGCGCGGCGCCATCGGCACCCAGCTGGACCCGCATTCGGCCTGGATGATCGCGCGGTCGCTGGAGACGCTGTCGCTGCGCATGAGCGCGGCCTGCCGCAATGCCGAGACCGTGACCCGGTTCCTGGCCGAGCATCCGCAGGTGGCGCGGGTCTACTACCCGGCGCTGCTGCCCGAAGGCAGCCCGGAGCGGGCGGTGCTCGACCGGCAATGCACCGGCGCCGGCACCACCTTCTCCTTCGACATCAAGGGCGGCGAGGCCGAGGCCTTCCGCTTCCTCAACGCGCTGCGCATCTTCAAGCTGGCGGTCAGCCTGGGCGGCACCGAATCGCTGGTCTGCCACCCGGCGACCACGGTGCATTCGGGCGTGCCGAAGGAGACGCGGGAGCGGATCGGCATCTCCGACGCCACCATCCGCGTCTCGATCGGCATCGAGCATGTCGAGGACCTGGTCGCCGACCTGACCCAGGCCCTGGCGGCCGCCGGCGAGTGAACCGCTCGTCGCTCTTTGCGTAACCTCTCCCGTCTGCGGGACCTTTTCGTGACGCCTGATCCCTCGCCGTCATTGCGAGGAGGCGAAGCCGACGAAGCAATCCAGGGGCCAGTGCGAACCGGCCCCTGGATTGCTTCGCTACGCTCGCAATGACGGTTCTGGGAATGCTGAAAGGTCACGCTTGCGGGAGAGATTACGCGAAGCCACCCGGCGTCACACGGCCTCCGCCGGGTCGTCCTCGAACAGGCCCGTCGGCAGCCCGTCGATGCTGCGGGCGTTCTTCAGCCGGCGATAGGCCTCCAGCCCCTCCTGCTTCTCCTTGGCCTCGGCCCAGCGCGCCAGGGTCGGCCGCTCGCCGACATGGTCGAACAGCGGCACGCCGAAGCCGCAGGAGGTCTGGACCAGGTCGATGTCCAGCCACACCATCTGCCGGGCGCCCAGCGGCTCCTCGCCGCCATACTCCGCCTCCAGCAGGCGCGTGTAGTCGGGGCTGCCGCGGCGCAGCACCCGGCCGGCGCCGTACAGCCGCAGGATCATCGGCGGGCCTTCGAAGGCGCAGAACATCAGGGTCAGCCGGCCGGTGGCGCGCAGATGCGCCGCGGTCTCGTTGCCGCTGCCGGTCAGGTCGAGATAGGCGGCGGCGTTCGGCCCCAGGATCCGCAGCATGTCGGTACCGCGGGGCGAGACATTGACCCGCCCGACGGCGGCGGCGGAGGCGGTGAAGAACACCCGCTGGCGCAGGATGAACTCCCGCAGGGCCGGCGAGATCTCCGGGAACTGCTTGGCCATGGCGTCTCCTTCCGCGGACCGGCGGGAAGCGTAGCCGAGACGCCGCCGGCGGCTCAACCGACCGGGCCGCAGGTCTGGGCTGTCCCGGCCGCGTCAGCGGCTCGGCCGGATCACGCAGGAGACGTCGTCGCCCCGGACATAGGTGTAGGTGCGGTCGGACAGCCAGCCGGTGCGGTAGGTGTAGACCGTCCCGCTCGGGTCGACCGAGACGCCATAGGCGTCGGAGGTCGAGAACACGATCCGACCGCGCGGGCCGATGCAGATGATGCTGTAGGAGTCCATCTCGTCGACCGGAGTCGGCTTCTCGGCCGCCCGGGACGGCGCGCCGGGACCCAGGCAGGCCGCGATCGCGATCCCGCCGACGATCCGCAAAGCCATCGTATGCCTCATGGCCAGCCCCATGACCTGCCGGCGGGCATCATATCAGTGGTCGCAGATCGCTATCCACCGCTGTCCGGTTGAGGTTCAGCAGCAGCCGGCGGAAGAAACTGAGATCAAGCTTCTGCATCTATAACTGTCATCCTCGGGCTTGACCCGAGGATCCAGGGGCGGCCAGAGCGGCTCTTGGTGGCCGTGGATTGCCGGGTCAAGCCCGGCAATGACACTATAAACAAGGATGCCTCTCAGGCCTCGGCGGCCTCGCTGTTGCGCGGCGCGGCCGGCATGCCGATGGCGTGGTAGCCGGCATCGACATGGTGCACCTCGCCGGTGACGCCGGTCGACAGCGGCCCCAGCAGGTACAAAGCGGCGCCGCCGACCTCGTCCAGCGTGACGTTCTTGCGTAGCGGGCTGTTCTGCTGGTTGAAGCGGAACACGTAGCGCGCATCGCCGATGGCGCTGCCGGCCAGGGTGCGCATCGGCCCGGCCGAGATGGTGTTGACCCGGATCCCCTGCGGGCCCAGATCGGCCGCCAGGTAGCGCACGCTGGCCTCCAGCGCCGCCTTGGCCACGCCCATGACGTTGTAGTTCGGCATCACCCGCTCGGCGCCCAGATAGGTCAGGGTCAGCAGGCTGCCGCCATTCGGCATGATCGCCGCCGCCCGCTTCGCCAGCGCGGTGAAGCTGTAGCAGCTGATCCGCATGGTGCGGCTGAAGTTCTCGGCCGTGGTGTCGAGATAGCGGCCCTTCAGCTCTTCCTTGTCGGAATAGGCGATGGCGTGCACCAGGAAGTCGATCGACCCCCATTCCGCCGCCAGCCGCTGGAACAGGGCGTCGACCGACGCCTCGTCCTCGACGTCGCAGGGCGCCAGGAAGCTGGCGCCGATCGACTGGATCAGCGGCTCGACCCGCTTGCGGAAAGCGTCGCCCTGGTAGGTGAAGGCCAGCTCGGCCCCCTCGCGCGCCAGCACCGAGGCGATGCCCCAGGCGATCGAGTGGTTGTTGGCGACGCCCATGATCAGGCCGCGCTTGCCGGCCATCAGGCCGGTGTCGCGGCGTTCGGTCGAAGTGGTGGTCATGCAGCGTACCGCTTGAAGGCGAGCGTCGCGTTGGTCCCGCCGAAGCCGAAGCTGTTGGAGAGCACGCAGTTCAGCCCGGCGTTGTCGATCCGCTCGCGCACGATCGGGAAGCCCTCGGCCGCGGGGTCGAGATTCTCGATGTTGGCGCTGGCGGCGATGAAGTCGTGCTTCATCATCAGCAGGGAATAGATCGCCTCATGCACCCCGGCGGCGCCGAGCGAATGGCCGGACAGCGACTTGGTCGAGCTGATCTTGGGCGCCTTGTCGCCGAACACCTCGCGGATCGCGCCCAGTTCGGTGACGTCGCCGACCGGGGTCGAGGTGCCGTGGGTGTTGATGTAGTCGACCGGGCCGTCGACGGTGGCCAGGGCCTGGCGCATGCAGCGCACCGCCCCCTCGCCCGACGGCGCGACCATGTCGTAGCCGTCCGAGGTGGCGCCGTAGCCGACCAGCTCGCCATAGATCCTGGCGCCGCGCGCGCGGGCGTGCTCCAGCTCCTCCAGCACCACGGTGCCGCCCCCGCCGGCGATGACGAAGCCGTCGCGGTCGCGGTCATAGGCGCGGCTGGCCCGCTCCGGCGTGTCGTTGAAGCGCGAGGAGAAGGCGCCCATCGAATCGAACAGCACCGACAGGGTCCAGTGCAGCTCCTCGCCGCCGCCGGCGAAGACGATGTCCTGCTTGCCCCACTGGATCAGCTCCGCGCCGTTGCCGATGCAATGCGCCGAGGTCGAGCAGGCGGAGGAGATCGAGTAGTTGACGCCCTTGATCTTGAACGGCGTCGCCAGAGTCGCCGAGTTGGTCGACGACATGCAGCGCGGCACCATGTAGGGGCCGATCCGCTTCGGCCCCTTCTCGCGGGTGATGTCCGCCGCGTCGACCTGGTTCGAGGTCGACGGCCCGCCGGAGCCCATGATCAGGCCGGTGCGCTCGTTCGAGACGTCGCTCTCCTCCAGCCCGGCATCGGCGATGGCCTGGGCCATGGCGATGTAGTTGTAGGCCGCGCCCGGGCCCATGAAGCGCAGGATGCGCCGGTCGACATGGTCGGCCGGGTCCAGCTTCACCGTGCCGTGGACGTGGCAGCGGAAGCCCAGCTCCTTGTACTCCGGCGCCGCGACGATGCCGGAGCGGCCGTCGCGCAGGCTGGCCGCGACCTCATCCTGGTTGTTGCCGAGGCTCGAGACGATGCCGAGCCCGGTGACGACGACGCGTCGCATGGTCCTTCTCCGCGGTTCGTCAGAACGCTTCGGCCGAGGTGAACAGGCCGACCCTCAGATCCTTGGCCTCGAAGATGATCTTGCCGTCGACAGCGACGCTGCCGTCGGCGATGCCCAGCACCAGCTTGCGGTTGATCACCCGCTTCAGGTCCAGGCGGTAGGTCACCAGCTTGGCGTCGGGCAGCACCTGGCCGGTGAACTTGACCTCGCCGGTCGACAGCGCCCGGCCCTTGCCCGGCGCCCCGGTCCAGCCCAGGAAGAATCCGGTCAGCTGCCACAGCGCGTCCAGTCCCAGGCAGCCCGGCATCACCGGGTCGTTCTCGAAATGGCAGGCGAAGAACCACAGGTCCGGGCGGATGTCGAGCTCGGCCACGGCCTCCCCCTTGCCATAGGCGCCGCCGTTGTCGTTGATGGTGGTGATCCGGTCCATCATCAGCATGGGCGGCAACGGCAGCTTGGCGTTGCCAGGGCCGAACAGCTCGCCATGGGCGCAGGAGAGCAGGTCTTCGTAGGTGTAGCTGGATTTACCGGTCACGGCCGCGTTGGCGCCTTCCATGGTCTTACCGACGCGCGCGACTGTAGCGTTTTTTCAGGTGGGCACAAGTGCGAGCCGGGGCGCGCTGTCGGGCTCTCGACACTAAGATGGGCCCAATGGTCGCGGCGAACAGGCATTGCCTGCGGCCGTCCGGCACCCTAGCTTCGGGGGATCACGGCACCTTTCGGCGGAATTGGACGCGCGCATGACCGTCTGGCGGACGACCCTTCTGGCCTCCTGTGTCGCGGCGACGGCCGTGCTGCGGCCGCCGGCCGCCGAGGCCGCCAACGATCCGCGCACCCTTTCGGGCGCCTATCTCGCCGGCACCCACGCGCTGGCCGCGCGCGACCTGTCCGCGGCCGGCCGCTTCTTCAGCCAGGTGCTGGCGGCGGACCCCGACAATCTGGCGCTGCTGCGGCGCAGCTTCACCCTGACCCTGGCCGGCGGCGATGTCGACGGCGCCGCCAAGCTGGCCCGGCGCCTGGACACGGCGGACACCGCCGACCAGCTGGTCCGCATCACCCTGATCCTGAGCGACGCCAAGGCCGGCCAATGGCGCGGCGCCCTGGACCGGCTGAAGTCGATGGAGGCGGCGGGCACCGCCAGGTCGATCACGCCGATCATCGCCGCCTGGCTGCGGGTCGGCGCCGGCGACGGCAAGGCGGCGCTGTCCAGCCTCGATCCGCTGCTCAAGCAGGCGCGGCCGGATGCGCTGGGGTCGATCCAGAAGGCGCTGATCCTCGACTATCTCGGCGACCTCGATGGCGCCCGGCAGGCCTATGAGGCGCTGGGCGACATGGGCGGCACGGTGCGGCTGGTCGAAGGGCTGGCCAGCGTCTATCAGCGCGAGGGCCAGCGCGACAAGGCGCGGCAGGTCTATCGCAGCTTTGTCGACCAGAACGGCGACAACCTGCTGCTGGAGCCGGCGATCCAGCGCCTGGACAAGGGCGAGCGGGCGCAGCCGATCATCGGCAGCCCGTCCGACGGGCTGGCCGAGGCGCTGTTCTACATCGCCAGCGCCGTCAGCCAGGACCGCGAGGCCCAGGGCGGCGATACCGCGCTGATCTACACCCGCCTCGCCCTCTATCTGCGGCCGGACTTCCCGGTGGCGCAGATCCTGCTGGGCGACGTGCTGGCCGGGCAGGAGCAGTACCAGAACGCCATCGCCGCCTATGAATCGCTGCCGGACGGCACGCCGGCCGGCTGGATGGCGCGGGTGCGCGAGACCCTGGCCTATGAGGGGCTGGAGCAGTTCGACAAGGGCATCGCGCTGGCCTCCGACCTGGTGGCGGAGCGGCCGGACAGCCAGGCCGGCTATCTCCGCCTCGGAGACCTGTACCGGGCGAAGCAGGACTTCGCCTCCGCCGTCGTCGCCTATGACGACGCCGCCCGCCGGCAGAAGCGGCTGGAGGAGGTGGACTGGACCTTCCTCTACCGCCGTGGCATCGCGCTGGAGCGCGCCGGCCGCTTCGACCGGGCCGAGCAGGATCTGCGCCGCGCCATCGGGCTGAACCCGGACCACGCCAACCTGCTGAACTATCTCGGCTACTCGCTGCTCGACCGCGGCAAGGACCTGAAGGAGGCGGAGGACCTGATCCGCAAGGCGGTCGACCTGTCGCCGAATGACGGCTACATCATCGACAGCCTGGGCTGGGTCTATTACCGCACCAACCAGATGGACAAGGCGGTCGAGACGCTGGAGAAGGCGATCTCGCTGAAACCCGAGGACCCGACGATCAACGACCATCTCGGCGACGCCTATTGGCGGGTCGGCCGCAAGCTGGAGGCGCGCTACCAGTGGGAGGCGGCGCTGCGCACCACCGAGGGCGACCCGCCGAAGGACAAGATCGAGGCCAAGCTGGCCAACGGCCTGCCCGCCCAGGAAGCCTCGGCCCCGGTCAAGTCGAACTGATCGTGACGCGGCATGGCAAGGTCTGGTCCGGCACCGCGCCGGCCAAGGTCAACCTGTATCTCCACGTCGTCGGCAAGCGCGCGGACGGCTATCACCTGCTCGACAGCCTGGTGGTGTTCGCCGATGTCGGCGACCGGCTGACGCTGGAGCCGGCCGCGGCGCCGGGCCTGACCGTGACCGGGCCCTTCGCCGGCGCCATCCCGCCGGGCGACGACAACTTGGCGCTGC
>NZ_JANX01000070.1 GCF_000767795.1 Inquilinus limosus MP06
GGGCGCCGCCTATCTGCTTTATCTCGCCTGGCGCATCGGCCGGTCGCGCAAGCTTGGCGGTGATGGCGGCGGCGAGGCCAGGCCGCTCACCCTCTGGCAGTCGGCCGCCTTCCAATGGGTCAACCCGAAGGCCTGGGCGGTGGCGGCGACGGCCATGGCGGTGCACGCCACCCCGGAGGCGCCGGTGGCGTCGGTGCTGCTGATCTGCGCCGCCTTCGCCGTGGTGACCCTGCCCGGCATCCTGGCCTGGGCCGGCTGCGGCCTGGCGCTGCGCCGGGTGCTGACCGACCCGGCCCGGCTGAGATGGTTCAACCTGGCCATGGCCGCGCTGCTGGCCGCCACGCTGTGGCCGATGCTGGCATGAGGCGCTGTCGCGGGGCCGGGAGTTGCGCTAGTGTGGCCTCAATTGTCACATCATTTCACAGCAACGGGATTTCCGGACATGAGCAAGACCATCGACCGTTGCCCGCATTGCGGCGGCTCCGCGCTGGAAGTCCTGGTCGAGATCGAAAAGTACAGCTACCTGATCCGGCCGACGGAGTTCGAGAGCATCTGGCGCACGGTGCCGATGACGGTCGGCCTCTGCCATTCCTGCGGCACCTCGATGCAGCTGCTGCCGCCGAACCGCGAGGCGCTGGACGAGATCTACAGCAAATACTACGGCTCCTACCCGACCTTCGCCTCCGACGCCGAGATGGACGAGCGGCACCGCGAGTTCCTGGAGTTCCTGATCGCCAGCGGCGTGCCGATGACCGGCCACGCGCTCGAGATCGGCTCCTATGACGGCCGCTTCCTGGCCCGGCTGCAGGACGCCGGCATGACGGTGCATGGCTGCGACCCGAACGCGGCCGCGGCGGCCGAGGCCGAGCGCGCCTTCGGCATCAAGACCACACTCGACTATTTCACCCCCGACACCTTCCCGGCCGACAGCTTCGACTTCGTCAGCAACCGCCTGGTGCTGGAGCATGTGACCGAGCCGGACGTGTTCCTGTCCGGCCTGCGCAAGGTGACGCGCGAGAACGGCTTCGTCTGCATCGAGGTGCCGGATTGCGGGATCGTGATGGCGGAGGGCGCGCCGTTCTGGATGTACGAGCACCCGAACTACTTCACCGCCGGCTCGCTGCTGCGGGCGATGCGGCGGCACGGCTTCGACGGCACGGTGACCTCGCACAAGGGCATCCTGCGCGCCGTCTGCCGCAAGACCGCCCACGCCACGCTGCCGACCGACGACGCGGCGGTCGACGTCGCCCTGGCGCATGAGTTCCGCCGCAAGTACCGCGACTATGTCGCCCGTTACGACGCGGTGCTGGCCGAAATCCGCCGCCAGGGGCTGCCGATGGCGGTCTACGGCATCGGCAACTACTTCACCAACCTGATCAGCTCGACCTCGCTCGACCCGTCCGAGATCACCGCGATCTATGACGGCAACCCGAAGAAGTGGAACATCGAGATCGAGGGGCTGGGCCTGCCGATCCGGTCGCCCGACACGGCGAACCAGGGCGGCCCGGGCGTGGTGCTGCTGGCCAGCGCGTCCTACCAGGGCATGCTGGACCGCATCGCCCCCTATATGGAGCGCGGCGGCAGGGCCCTGCTGCCGTTCCCGACCCCGATGCTGTACCAGCGCCCGGCCGTGGCCGCCTGAGGAGTCGCCAAGCCCGGCCAGCCGCTCCCCCTTTTGAGTCCCCCCTCCCGCGAGGGGAGGGGGGACTCCGTTTGTGCCTTCCCCCACACCCCCGCCATCACGTCCCCACCCAGCTCAGCGAGGCGTCGTAGCTGCCGCGCCGCCGCTCCTCCACCGCGTAGCGCAGCGCGTCGATGGCGTGGTTGCCGCGGTCCTCCAGCGCCGACAGCACCTCGCCGGTCTTCGGGTCGACGCGGTGGCTGTAATGCGCCAGCTCGTCGGCCAGGTGCCGGCAGCGCGGATGCACCAGGATGTCGTGCGCCCTGAGGAAGGCGATGCCGTCCTCGACCGACCCGCCGCCCTTGGTCGCCCCGCGGATGTTGGGGAAGCCGTGGCGCTGCATGAAGCTGATGGTCTCCGGCCGGGCGCTGTCGGCGACGATGGTCAGCTGCCGCGACCCCGGCACGGTGTCGAACAGCTCGGGCGTGCGGTCGATCTCGCAGCTCACCCGGTAGGCCTCGTGGTCGACGAACAGCGTCCGCCCCTCGATGAAGCAGCGCAGCAGCACGGTCGGGTCCTGGGCGAAGCCCCAGTCGGCGCCGAGCATCAGCCGCGCGCCGGGCGGCGTCTCGAACGCCTCCACCCGCCAGTTGCGGAACACCCGCGCCTCGCTGGCCTTGCGATAGCCGCCGAGCCAGACATGCTGGTGCTTGTCCGGGTCGCGCCCCCGGTCCCACTCCATCTCCGCCTTCAGCACCGCGGGGAAATGCGGGTTGTCCGGCCAGTTGGCCTCGATCACCTGCGCGCCGGGCGGCGGCGGGCCGCCGCGGAACAGCTTGTCCACCGGGTCCTCCGGCCGGGTCGGGTTCCAGGAGAACCACAGCTCCGACCCCGGCTTGCGCAGGGTGGGGCGCAGCAGGTCCAGGCTGCGCAGCGACAAGGCCTGCGCCTCCTCCACCCAGGCGATGTCGTAGCCCTCGAGCGACTTGATGCTCTCGGCGGTGTGGGTCTGCATGCCCTGGAAGATGATCCGGCCGCCGCCGGGCGCGAGGATGCTATAGCCGGGCGCCCGCTTCTGGATGACGGGGCAGTTGCTTTTGGACGCCGAGGGTTAGGCTACGCCCAGGAATTCCTAAGAACGGTGCAACCAGGCGCCTGGTATAGCCGGGCGCGCGCTTTGGCACGGCCGGGCACAAGCTTCGGCAGACTCCCGAATCGCCTGCTAGTGCCCATAGAACCCGGATGACGAACACTGATCCGGGAAAAGAGGACCGGGCGGCATCCTCAATGCCGCCCGTCTCGGGGTTGCGCTTGCCTGTGCGAAACTACCGCATCAGTCGTCGACGAGAATCGGCCACGCCTTCAGGCCGTACGTGCTCGCCCAAATCAGACGGTTGGTCTTGGGGCAACGCCGATACGGCCGAAAGACCCAGCGCTTGCCCGGCGGAGCCGGCTTTCGCGTATGCATGGGAACGCCTTTCGTGTTCGGGTGGGACGTCGCATTGGGGCGGAACCCTTGCACCAACCTGCGAACCGGCGTACAACCAGTCCCTGCTTGAGGAGGTGCTTGTCCTGAGTTGACGCAACGCGTGAACGCCCAGGACGGGTTTTCTATTCACCCTAGGTACCTTCACGCTGCCAGGCGTTGAGCTGGGTGATTACGGCATCTTTGGAAACCCCGAGATAGGTTGCAGCCTCCTCGGGGTTTCTTATTAGGGCTCTCCAGGATTTCGGGATCAAAAGCTCCCCGACGAAACATTTCGCCTGCCACTCCGGATCTTCGAACGGTCGAACTGCGGCGCCGGGCATCCGTCGTGAGAGCCGGACGTCAGCATGGAGAACAAGGTGTCCGAGTTCGTGCGCCAAGGTCATCCTGTCCCGGCCTGACCCGGCAACCGCGCCATCGTACACGTCGGACCGAACCTCGATCCTGAGTTCGTTGACGTGGGCCAACGCGTGGTTTTCACCCATCTCCCAGGTTTCGAGGACCGAAAATTCGAACCTCTCGTCCAGCCGTGTCAGGTGGACTTCGAGTGCGCGCACAATATCCAGCCGCGGCTGATCTCCTCCGGGCAACAGGCGACGGATCATCGTCGCGTATTCCCTGATTGCAGCCCGAGATTTGGGTGGGGCGATGTATAGCGAGCTACTCATCTTTCTCCTCTTTCAGAAGAGCAAGGATCTGAGCGGCCTTCGCCTTGTCCATCCCTCCAAAAGTCCGGGCCAGCTGGGCAGCCACCTCTCGATGGGCCATAGAAGCATGAGCGGGTACTTGGATCTGGAATGAGCTCTTGCTCTTCAGCAAAGCCTCGTCCAGACGATGGACAGTATTTATGTCGAGGCTGTAGGCCGCCGCGAGCCTTGCAATGAAACCGTTCGGAACATTCTTTTTGCCGGTCTCGACGGCCGACAAGAACGCGGGCGAAACGCCGAGCGCGTCCGCCATATCCTTGAGGATTAGATCACGATCAATCCGCAGCTTCCTGACCTCCTTGCCGAATTCGGTGAGACTCATGTGGACCTCCTATGCAATCGGCGGGCTCCTCCTGATTTTTGCTTCTGCCGCCGATGATCTTGTATAACCGAAGCGAGGCGGGTCTGTCAACCTGCGTTGGTTGAATTTTGAATCCAGGACGGTTGAACAGACACAATCGCCGAGGCATCTGTAGTTCAGCGCCAGCGACTGCGCAGCTCACTGACCGGCATCAGGCGGCAAGCGAGGCTCCTATCTTGGGATATGGCTGCACCTTCATCCGGAGATCCCGTCGGGCACTAGGCTTGACGAAGTAGACGTAACGGAACTGACGATAAGAGTGCCGTTCAGCTCGATGCCGGTTCGCCGCGAGATGCAGCCCCCTTGGGCTGTTGCGATGGGCAGTCGTCAAGAGATGATGGAAGGCTTCTCCGTCCAGGGCCCAAAAGCTGGATCGATGGCAGCCGAGATAGACATAGTTGGCGGCCTGGTAGACCACGCCCCAGCCTCCACAGCGCTCGTCGGCAAAGCTCTGGATCCATCGGATGCGGGGCAGCGCTCGCCGGAGCCAGCGGACCACATAGGCGAGAGCCTTGCTCTCGCTGTTGCGGGGCGCTTGGTCCGAGAGCCACATCCGGTTCAGCTCCAGGTATTCGTCGATCCCGGTGTGGGCGACGATATGCTCGACCCGGCGTGGGTTGAGGGCATAGCCGAGCTGCAGCACGCCGAGCCGCTCTCCCCCGACCCATACGCCCAGGTGGACGTAGCTGTTGTTGACCACCCGGCCGGAGTAGTGGTTCGCCCGGATCGCCTCGCAGGCTTCCGCGCGCGGGATCAGAGCCACATAGAGGGATGCCGAGCCGAAGCCCAGCACCGCCCTGTCAGCTCCGAGGATGTATGCAGGAGCGTCATCAACTGGTGCGACGAACGGCGCCGCCGGCGCCGGGTGGTGCGCGGGTCTCTTCCCCATGAAGCGTCCTCGTGGACGCTCCAGGGCGTTCAGGTGGTGGGCTCTCGGCCGGTATAACTCGCATCAGTGTCCGGCAGCGCGGACACTTGATCTCGATGCCTCTACCTGGCTCGACGCGGCAGAGCAAGCGTCCGCAGCGGCATCGCAGGTCGATGAATGGACTCGACTCTCGCACAGCATGTTCCTATTTTGTTCACGTCGTCGCGCGGCGATCGACGGGTCGGAAACGAGCGAGTGCCTGTCTCGCGGCTAGGGCGTTGGCGCGCCCGGCCCCCGTCGCACCGGACGGAGGTGTTCGATGAAAAGGACGAAGAAGACGAAGCCCCAGATGACCCTGGCCTTGCCGCTCGATCCGGCAGCGCCGAACGACGAGCTGGAGGCAGCCGTGCGGGCTGCCGAGGCTTCCTTCCTGGCCAAGGCCGAGCGGGCAGAGCCGACGAGCGATGCGGTTCCGGCGAATGCCGAACCAGTGATCCTGCCGCAGGCTCCCACCTTCGTGGCCGCACAGCCGAATGCTGAGGCGAAGAGCCCCGAGTACGTTGACGCTGCCCAGAGCGGCCGGAACACGCTGTACATCGTCGCCGCCGCCAAATGGGGTGAGATGCGGGCCAAGAGAGGGAAGCGGATCGGCTGGCAGCGGCTGCCGGATACTGGCTTCAAAGCGAAGGGCCAAGCCCTCCGGGCCGCCGAGGTGATGGTCGAGGCGGGTCGGGCGACTGGTGCGATCGCGGTACAGCAGACCGCCGATCCTGATGCCGGCGATTATGACGAACCCGTTATCCTGGCTCGCTACGGGCGCCTGCCCGAGGGTTTCGCTGAGGTCTGAACGGGGGCGAGACGATGGAAGACTTAGCAGAAGGCTCGATTAGAACATTGACATCGCGGGCGGCCCGCACTGATCGCATCTTTTATCCGCCATCCTGACGAGTCGCTTGGGAGAGGCTCGATCGCATCATGCCGCCGCTTCCGGTCGCTTCTAGCGGTGGAACTCGGCCTAGAGTGCGGGAGGCGGGCTCAGCGTTGGGGCCATCCCCATCCGTGTGGCCGCGTTTACACCTCGCTACGGCGATATAATGGGACACTGATCTGATTGAACCCGGCGCATTAGAAAGTGCCAGCCGTTCCAGCGCCTTTCGCGAAGAACGGGCCCGTGCGAGGTAAGCTCACCTTGACGATTGCGCACATCCTTCGTTAGCATACATTTGTATGCATAATTTCACGTATTCCTTTCTAAGCGGGAGAAGTAAATGAGCGCTGAGCCTTTGATTTTGGGTCTGCATAATAAGATCGAAGATATGAACTTTACTTTTTGGGAATCCAAAATTGATCGCGGAAGCATTTCCCCCAATTTCGCTAAAAATATACCGGCAAGTGACTTCATAGTTTTCACGATACACCATGAGGCGGGCGGTGGCGCAGATGGTTTTGTTAGCTATTGGTGCGGACTGGATGGAACGCGTGGCTTTGGAGTAAGATTTATTTGGAAATCACGAACAGACGATCATAGAATTGAAGTCAAAGGCCAGGCATTAGCCGGAATTATTAATGAGGGAACTTGGATCTATACCAAAAGTAAAACTTTGTCCCTTGTGTCTGAAGAATCTCATCATAATCAGGTTTTAAGCTTCTATATAAAACAGACAGCTGCGCATGAGCCTTGGCATGAAATAGTAGAGGATAATACTTTTCATGAGAGATGGATCGGAGACATTGGAATAGGAATTCCGGGACGATAGCCGCGCCTCCCCTCGCTACTTCACCTGTCCAAGATCCGTGAGGCCGGACCGGCCTCTTTCATCAGGCCGATGCCTGAGCCGCCGTTTCCGCCTGCTCAGCGCGGGCCACCACTGCATCCCGCTGGGCCAGGGCATCCGCGAGCTGGGCCTCCAACTCGGCAATCCGCTGCAGGGCTCCGGTGTTCAGCAGTTCGGAGACCTCCGCGATCGTCGTTGCCGATTCGACCGTGATCGCCTGGGGCGGATTGATTGAGGTCGCGCCCGGCACGATCACGCCATCCCGCAGGATCGAGGTCGCGGTGGCGTAGTGCTGGCCCTGCAGCGTGCCGGTGATGTGATCCCACCGGACGAGCCATTCATAGGGGCCGGTGATCTCTTCGAGAGCGGGCATAGTGACCTCAGTTGGTGCGGTAGACGATGGTGAAGGACAGGACGCCGGCGGCACTGAGCTGGCTCATCTGGGCGAATGCCTGGCCGGTGCCGGGGCCGCTGAATATCAGGCTGACGGTGGTGCCGTTCGGCCCGCGGAACCGGGCGATCAGCTGGGTCTGGCCGGCGGGATAGGTCACCGTCTGGCCGGTAACCGCCGCAGTCGGCAGGTTGTTGGCGAGATTGGCCGCCGGGAACGGCAGGCCGCCGATGACCACGTCGCCGGCGGCGGCAGCGTCGATCGCCGACCACTGGACATAGGCGACCGCGACCACCACCTGGCCCGCCCGGATGTAGTTCCCCGAGTTGTTGGCGTGCATGGTCTGGGTGCCGGGCGTGGTGTTGCCGAACAGGGTCGGCGACCAGGTGCCGGTTTCGTAGACCTGCATGGCATCGTTGCGGACCCCGGCGGCGACGCAGGTCCAGGCGGCACCCGTCCACATGAAGTCCGCCCAGCAGCCGGGCCGCAGAGTGATGCCGCCGCAGACCAACTTTCCGGCGCCGCTGCCGGCATAGATGACGCGCTTCATCGCGCCGAGATAAGCACCGGTGGTGGAGAGCGTGACCGTGCGGTCGGCCGTGAGATTGGCGGTGAAGGCGATGACGGACGCATTGCCGAGGACGCTGAGCGTGGCGTTAGCGTCCGCGCCTGTGGCCCCGTAGCTCGAAAGCTCCTGCAGCCGCTGCCAGGTGGTGCCGTCGCTGTAGAGCGGCCCGGCGCCGCCGCCGAGGTCAGAGCAGTCGACCACGCCCTGCGGCGCCGAGGACGGCGCCGGCAGCGTCGCCTGGGTGTAGGAGCGCAGCCGCGGGATGCGCTGGGCGTCGATCACCGTGTTGGTGCCGCCCATCTGCAGGTTGCCGAGGTTGTCGAGCCGCATCCGCTCGACAAGCGCCGCGCCCGAGCTGGTCAGGAGGCGGAGCGCCGTGGCAACGCCGCTGCCCGTGGCCGCCGCCTGGGTCACGGCGTCGAGCGCAGCGCCCGAGACCATGCCGGTGCCGCTGCTGGCGGCGAAGCTGGCCTCGCCGAGGGTGACGCCGGACGGCACCGCTGCGTGGGTGCCCACGGCCCCGCCATAGGACTTCGCCAGCATGAGCCGGGGCGGTGACGGGTCGGCGCTCCAGCGCGCCGCGGCGAGACCGGCAGCGGTGGTGCTGTTCGACTGGATGTCGGCCGTCACGCCGCTGATGCCCACCTGGGCCGGGCCGCCGGTCGAGATTCTGACGCCGGCGGAGGTCTGCAAGTCGCCCGCGAGCGTGTCGCCAGCCTTGGCCAAGGCCCCAAGTGCGACCAGCGCCGCCGGCGCCGTGGTCGCGCCGGTGCCGCCCTGCTCGATCGGCACGATGCCGCCAGCGCCGCCCGGCCGGCCGGTCACCACCAGGCCATTGGCCGTGCCGTCGAGATAGACCGAGGCGACGGCACCAGGGTCGATCGCAACGGTGGTGGTGCCGCGCTTCACGGTCAGCGCGGCCGAGCCGGTGTTCTGCACGGTGACGCCGCGCTTGATCTGCGGCAGGGTCAGCCCTCGCGCGACCGCGTTGCCTCCGGCCCGCAGCAGCATCGCGCGCTGAGCCTGGGCGGCCGTCAGCGTGACGTCGCCGGCGGACAGGTCGACCGCGAGGAACTCGGTCAGCGCCGCGTCCACCTGGCCGAAGGCGTCGTTGATCGTGACTTCCTTCTGGGCCTGGGCGGCGGCGACCTGGCTGAGGGCGAGGTTAGAGGACACGGTTCACCTTTCTGCCGAAGCCGCGACCGATCGCGGCGCTGAGCTGGTAGACGACGAGGTCGAGGCTGGCGGGCGCGACGCCGAAGTCGGCGGCGATCTGCGCGGCCGGATAGATGACCACCGGGGCGGTCGAGGACAGGGTCCGCAGCACGGCCCCGGAGGGTCCGGTCCCACCAGCCGGCGACAGGATGTCGACCTCATACCGCTCGGACTGCTCGGCCAGCGGCACCTCGAAGTTGCCGTTGCGCAGCTCGCCGCCGAGACGGGTGCGGCGGACCCAGCTGATCGAGAGGTCCGCACCGGACCAGGCCGTGCGGACATGGACCGGCGCATAGGGCCGGAGGTCGTTGCCGCTGAGCGGCTCGAACATCAGCTCGGCCTTCTCCAGCCGGGCGCCGGAGGCGACACCCTTGTAGTAGAACGGCACGCCGATGCTCTGCAGCGGCAGGCCCATGGTGTCCATCGCCTCGGGCTCCAGTAGGACGAAGGTGTCGCCGGCGTCGTGGCCGCCGGTGAAGACATCCGAGCCGCGCCGGCCGCGCAGCAGGCCCGAGAGCGTCCAGGTGCCTGGCGCCGTCTCCTCGGCCCGGCGGAACTGGATGATCTCGGCCTGGCCGTCGCCGCGGATCAGGGCCGCGGCGTTGGCGCCGTTCAGCATCTCCAGCTGGGTCACGCTCGAAAGCCCCCGGTCCAGGTTGGTCGCCAGCATCACGACGAGCTGGGACTCCTCATCGGTGGCGAAGGGCCGGTCGGTGTCCGGCAGCGCCGTCATGGCGGTGCCCCAGGTGATCTCGGCCGAGGTGTCCGCCACCAGCTCCAGCGTCGCCGGGTCGGAGCCGCGGTAGACGACACCGGAGCGCCAGCCATCCTGGCCATAGCCGCCCATGGCCACATAGGCGCGGGTCGTGCCGCCGCCACCATCGTCCTGGTCGCGCAGCAGCACGGTGTCCAGGACGATGAGGCGCGTCGGCCCGGCATAGGGCAGCGTCTGCCCGGGGAAGTCGCCGGGGTCGGCCTTCACGATCGAGACATATTGCGCGTCCTGCTCGCTGACCGCCTTGGCCTCGATCGTCATGTCGGCGCCGAGGTCGGCCGAGGTCAGCCGCATGCGGTGGACCGAGCCGTCCTTCATCGTGATCTGGACCACGTCGGCCGGGTCGAGGTCCGCATGCGCCCAGCTCAGCGCATGCTCATAGTCCACGCGCTCGGTCCAGGCCGAGTACAGGATCTTCTCGGCCTGCTGCTTGACCGTGTCGGCCGAGGAGGCCGCCGCGATCTCGATGCCGACCTTGTTCGAACTCCACATGGTCGGCAGCGGCAGCTGCTGGCGGCGCGCGGTGACGGTCTGTTCCTGGTAATCGCGGGCGACGTCCGCGAAGGTGATGCTGACCGTGGCCGGGAGGTCCACCTCCTGCCGGCGGGTCTCGGCGAACTTCACCGCATCGCCGTCACGCAGGAGATCATCCTCGGTCAGTTGCCGAGCCACCGGCCGGCCCCGGCGCTGGAACCGCAGCTTGCCGTCGCGCTCGACCACATCGAGCAGGAACAGGTCGGTCAGCGGCTGGATGCCGTCCTTGGCCGCGATCTGCCGGGCGATGGCGTATCCGGAGACGACATCGGTCATCTCGGAGACGTCGATGTCGGCGGCCGAGAGGCCGACGAGGCCGCAGAGGTCCGAGGTGATCTTGGCGAGCGGCTCGCCGGCGCCATTCACCCGGTTGATGCTCAACCTGGTCGGGCCGGTCGCGGCGCTGTTGGACAGGACGAACACCGTGTCGGTGTCGCCATCATAGCATTGCGCGCCGACGCCGGCGAAGTTGGTGCCCCAGGTGGCGTCGAGAGACGAGATCACACCCGTCGTGGTGTCGATCTGCTGCAGGGCGCCGATCTCGACCAGGACATAGCGGCCTCGCCTCAGGCGGAACTGCCCGGTGGCCGAGCCATCGTAGTTCATCGCCACGGTGGTCCGCGTCTTCCACGCGATGACGCCGTCGCGGACCTTGATCGTCCAGTATGGACCAACGGTGTTGACCCCGTTGCTCATCCGCACCTGGAAAATGACGCTGTTGTCGGTCGGGTCGTAGACGAACCCGCCAGGCGTGCCTCCGAAATACCCCCAGGTGCTGTCGACCATCGCCGGCGTGATCGTCGCCACCTTGGTCATCTCGACATCGGTCACCACGCCAGGCGAAAGCGGCGAGGTCGAGATCGTGGCCGTGATCCTGATGCGGTAGAGGCCGACGGCGGTGCTGTCGATCCGGAGGGCGCCGCCGAGGACCCAGATCTCTCCAGGCAACCCGCCGCACAAACCGTTGACCTGCTGCTCGTCCACCTTCTGCCCGGCGCCCCAGGCATAGGTCATGGCGCCGCCCTTCACGACACCGATGTTGCCGAGCAGCGACCCGCAGGCGACGTACTCGTCCACTCCGGCCGGCCCATAGACCAGCGTGGTCGCCATTCGCACCGTGCCGACGAAGCCGTCGACCCGGTTGTCGAGATACGGGAAGGTGATGCCGTCGCCGAAGCGGCCTTTGACCCGCCAGGACTGCCCGTCGATGCAGGTCACCGGATAGATGTTGCCGACGCCGGCCGCGAAGTAGATGTCGCCGTTCGCGCCGGTCACCAACCCTCTGGGAAACCCTTCGTTGGTGCGGCCGGTGATCGCGAACATGCTGGCCTGGCGATCCTCCTCCATCGTCCAGATGTTGATCCGCCGCAGGCCGGCCACGTTGGTGTTGCTGTTCTGCCGGACGATGTAGGCCCGGCCGCGATCCCAATCGACGGCCAGCTGGTCGAGCTGATAGCCGGTGATGGGCCCGTCCGGCAGCTTGCTGTATGAGACCGAGATCTTCGGCACCGACGCCTGGCGCGACACCTCGACGGTGATCGAGGGCACCCGGTTGGCGAAGTTGTCGAGCGGCAGATCCTCGAACAGGATGTAGCAGAGGCCACGATGGGCCGGCGTCTTGCCGGCCCCGACCTTGGCTTCCATGTGCGGGTCCGGCAGCTGGTCCTCGGACCCCGGATAGAAACGGAAGTCGAGGTCGCCGATCTCCAGGTCGAGCTTCGACCCACGGGCGTCGTAGATCAGCTTCGTATCGGCCCAGATCCGGTTGACCGCGGCCATTGGGCCGGCGCAGAGGCCGACCGCGAAGCTGCAGGTATAGGTGTAGGTGATCGACTTCTGGGTCGGGCCGCCCTTACCGCCGGCCGACGCGCTCTCCTTGTGCTTGTGCTTCTTGAGCCCGGAACTCCAGATGATGTTGCCGTTGACCCGCATCGTGCCCCAGACGCGGGTGATCGACTGGCCATAGGCCGAGGAGGTGACGCTGAGGTCGCTGAGCTGCGGCCCTTCCGTAACCTGGGGCTTGGCCGGGAACAGCAGGCCGCCGACGACCGAGCCGATCGCAAAGCCGAGACCAGGCGCCCCAAACGCGAAGCCGACCGCGGCGCCGGCGACGCCGATGGCGAGACGGCCCATCGTCAGCCCTCCCGATCCGGCAGGGCGAAGGCATGCGTCGCCAGCTCGGCCCAGAAATCGTAAGGGTCCTCGACCACCTTGCCGGACTTGGCGTGGGCATGGACCAGCGTCCAGCCATGCGGCCCAGCGCCCAGGATGCCGCAATGGCAGGGATAGATGCTCTCGCGGAACAGGATGATCAGATCCTCGCGCAGCGCGCCCAGCGAGGCCGGCCGGGTGCGTGCCGCGATCTCCCGCACCACGTCGTAGCCATGGGCGCCGCGGACATATTCCGGCACGTCCTCGACCAGGTGGCCGAGATCGCGGGCGGCGAGCAGCACCAGGCCGACGCAGTCGATGCCGAAGCGCGACCGGCCCATATGGCGCCACTTCACGTCGAGATAGCCGCGGGCGGCTTCAACCAGTCGCATCGGGATACTTCAGGATCTCGTCGCGGCCCGGAAGGAGCGGCTCGCCGCGATAGTTGATGATGTTGCCCCAGCGGATGCAGGCATCCCGCGTGCGGTCACAGCCGGGCGTGAGGTCGAGCGTGTCGCCGGCGGCCGGCAGATACGGCGCCGGAAGGTGCAGCACCAGGTTGCCGGCCTGGGTCCAGCTGCGGATCTCGATTGCCTTTCCGGCGTTCGGGCCGGAGAGGAAGCGGGCCAGGCCGCCGTTGAACCACCCGTCGACGGCGCGCGCGTCGGCGCAGCTGGCGAACACCGTCCGGCGATCGACAGGCTGGGTCACGGTGGCGGCGGCGCGCAGCGGGGCCAGGTCCTTCTTGCAGCGCGCGTCCCCGAAATCCGCCCGGCAGTCGGTCTGGTAGACCTCCCCGACATTCTGGGCCAGCGCCTGCGCCAGGCCGCGCAGCTCGGTCTGGAACGTATCGTCGGGCGCGGTGCCGACCTCACCGAGCCGCCCGCGGCGCAGCAGCATCTGGCCCTGGCTGAGGTCGGCCCAATTGACCAGGAAGATCCGCACCTCGGCATAGTCGAACAGGCCGGCGCGGACCTCCTCGGGCTTGATGGTGTCGTGGTCGATCACCCCGGCCAGGTCGAGGTTGTCCACCGCCATGCCGCTCTGATTGGCGATGGCGGTGCGGGTGTATCCCGAGCTGGCCAGATAGGTGACGCCGTCGACCAACAGGTCGCGGTCGTGATCGGTGTAGCCCAGGACCAGGCCGTCGAGCCGAGCCAGGCGCCAGCAGGTGGCCAGCGTGGTCAGCTCGCCGTCCAGGTGGCTGCGGAGCGCTGTGCTTGTGGTCTTCATCAGCTCCGCTCCTTCAGTTCCTTGATCGGGATCGACGGGATGGCCGCCAGGCCGCCGCCGCGCAGCTCCAGATCCAGCTCGTCCATGTCGAAGCGGACCGGCACGTCGAACTCGCACTCGATCTCGATCGAGGCCGCGGCGGCCGGCGCCGTGCCGAACAGCACCTCGCCGGTGTTGAAGTCGACCGCGACCTTGCCGGCGGCCGGCATGGGTCGGGGCGAAGCCGGCATCCCGGCGTCCCAGCCATCGGGCAGCAGCGTCTGCAACACGCCCTTGAGCCACACCCTGGCCGTGCCGCGCACCGGCCGCGTGATCGGCCGATCGAACGGGGCCGGGCCATCGGCCTCGTACCGCTTGAAGATCGGGAAGACCCGGCGCGCGCCATCGCCGGCGCCGATCTGCTGCCGGTCCAGCTCGTAGTCCGACCAGTCGCGGAACCGGAAGCCGCGTGCCCTGGCCCGGCGGGCGTAGAAGAACGCCATCACCGGGCGCAGGCCGTCGAGATCGTCGATCGCGAAGCCGATGTCCCAATGGGCACGACTGCGCGACCAGTTCTGGTTCCGCTTCTCCTTGCCCGACGCCATCTCCTTGACGGTGGTGTTGAAGCCGGGGCCGCCCTTGGCGCCGCGCTCGATGTAGATCGGCAGGCGGACATCATCGAAGGCATCGGCCATCAGCCGTTCCTCCGCAGCTGGCGCTGGATCTCGCCTCCGAACTGCGCCCCGAGCTGGCCGCGGGAGCGCCGGAAGCTGTCGAAGTCGGTGACGCCGTGGAAATGGAACTGCATCGGCGGCAGCTCGCGGCCGGCCCGCCGCGCGGACGCCTGGCTCGTCCCCGCCGGCGCCGCCTCCCGCCAGGGCACGGTGCCGGTCGGCGGCGGCGCCGGCATGAAGCCCCCGAACACCCCGCCGCGAGCATGCGGCACCGCGGGCGGCAGGGCGACACCGAGCGCGCCGTCCGACAGGCGGGTCAGATGCGCCGGCACGGCTTGGCCGTTCTCGTTGACCGCGCGCACGGCCAAGCCACGGGCGCCGGTGATCAGGGGCATGATCGCCTCGGGTCCCGCCTCGCCCATCAGGCCCGTCTTGCCGCCGGCCATCGGGAAGAAGGTCGGCCCGGTCACCACCGTCCCGGCGGCGAAGGGATGGACGGCGCCACGGACGAACGCCGCGCCCTGGCGGAAGCCGAGCAGGGAGATCGCCGAGCCAAGCAGATCGCCGATCCCTCCGCCCGCACTATCGAACAGCCCGCCGATGCCGCGAAGGAGGCCGCCCAGGGCGCCACCGAAGCCGTCGAGGAACCCGCCGCTCTTCTCGGTGACCCCTTGGTTGATCCCGTCCAGCGCCGTGCCGAGGCCCTGGTTGAACGTGTCGGCTGTCTGCTGGGTCTGGCCCGCCGCGCCTGCCAGGCCGTCCAGGATTCCGCCCGCGCCGGTGCCGTTGGCGACCGTGATGCTGGCAGTCCCGACCGAGATCGTGGCCGCGCCGGTGTCGGTGCCGCCACCGAAGATGCTCGACAGCAACCCGCCGAGGCCACCCTCGGATTTGCGAGGAGCGCCGGCCGCAAGCCCGGCGCTGGCTCCGCCACCCGTCCCGTTGTCGTTGGCGGTGCGACCAGCCACGCGATCGAACCATCCGTCGATCGCCTCGCCGGCTGGCTCGAACAGGAACTTGTCGAGCGCCGTGCTCTCCAGCTGGCCCAGGAAGCTGTTCCAGGCATCGCCCATCGTCGCGGTGCCCTTCAGCACCGACGTGGCCAGGTCGCGGAACGACGACTTGAAGTCGTCCAGGAAGCCCGTGAGGCCGGGGTTGTTCAGCTCCAGCGATCGACGGCGGATCGCCACCAGGGCATCGGCCACGGAATAGGCGGCTTCCGAGAGCTGGTTGAGCATCGTCGGATCGCCGACCTGGATCAGCTGCGCCATCCGCGACAGGTCGGCCAGCTCGCGCGAGCGCGCCTCGGCCGGGCGGGCCGTCGACCCGACGAGCGACACCGTGTTGCCCGCCAGGGTCTCGCGCTGGCGCTGCGCGATCTGAGCCTGGCGCTGGGCTTCGGACGCCTTGGCGTAGGCGTCGGCCTGCTTGTTCACCTCGGCCGTCAGCTCGGCCGTTTCCTTGCGCCCATCCTTGTCCGCCGCGCTCAGGAGGCGCCGCTGGGCGGTGAGCCGGGCCGCAGCCTCGGACGACAGGCCGAGGGTATCGGCCTGGATCTGCATATCGCGGATCTGGTCCTTGAGCCGCTTCGACTCCTGGGCGAACTCGGATTCCTTCTTGCGGGACGAGCCGGAGCTGGAATGGCCCGAGTTCCACTTCGCCCAATCGCCCTGGACGCCTTTCCAATAGTCGTCCCAGCTCGGGGCCGGCTCGGTCCGGCCCTGCGCCTGGCGGGCGTTGGTCAACACGCTGTTCGCCATGCCGGCGACCCAGCCGAGAATGCCGCCGGCCTGCGATCCCGCCGTGGTCAGCGAGATCATGGCGTCCAGCGCCCGGCTGATCACGTCGTTGAGCGCGGCCTTGGCCTGCAGCGCCCCCCAGGCGATCTTGGCCTGCGCCTCGATCTGGGCCTTGACCGCGTTCGCCAGCTCGGTGTTGCCGTCCTTGACGGCCTTCCGGTACGCCTCGAAGCCCTGCACCGAGATGCGATCGGCCTCGGCCGAGAACTGCGCCTGGTTGATCCGACCTTCGGCCAGCAGTTGGGCCGCAAGCTCCAGCTCCCGGTTGTAGCTGGCAAGGCCACCCGTCGCCGTGTCGCGGACGCGGGCCGCCAGGGCCTGCTTGTCCTGTTCGTCCTTGATCTGCCGCTCCAGGTCGAGGCGCTGGCGCAGGCTGGCGACGATCGCGTTGATCGTGGCCGGATCGTCTCCCCGGCCCCGGCCCAGATCACGCGCCATCGCGGCGGCACGGTTGCTCACCGTGGCCTCCTCGACGGCGCGGGCGTAATCCCGCACCCCGTTCGGCAGAGCACGCCAGGCGGTCAGCGCCGCCTGCAGGTCGCGGTTGTCCTGGTCCAGCTTGGCCAGCCGCGTCCCCCGTTCGGTCTCCGCGTTCATTTCCGCGATGGACCGGCCGGCCTGTTGGGCGGACGTCGCGGCCAGGCGCAGCTCGGCGTTCTGCGACTTGAGCCCCTCCGCCAGCGACAGGGCCTTGTCACCGGTGATGTTCTGCGCGGCCTGGTAGTCCTTGAAGATCTTCTCGGCGTCCTTGGTCGCCTGGGCCGTGATCTGCTGCTCGGCCCGGAAGCGCGCCAGGCC
>NZ_JANX01000071.1 GCF_000767795.1 Inquilinus limosus MP06
ACCGGTCCGACGCGGCGACGGTGCAGGCGGCCTCGGCCATCCCCTGGATCCGGTTCGACCGTTCCGCCATCCCCGGGCTGGTGCGCGAGGGCAAGGTGGTGTTCGTCGACGTCACCGCCGACTGGTGCCTGACCTGCAAGGTCAACAAGCTGCTGGTGATCGACCGCGACCCGGTGGCCGCGGCCCTGGCCGAGCCCGGCGTGGCGCCGCTGCTGGCCGACTGGACCAATCCCGACCCGGCGATCGCCGACTACCTTGCGGCGCATGGCCGCTACGGCATACCGTTCAACGCCGTGTACGGGCCGGGGGCGCCGGACGGGATCCTGCTGCCGGAGCTCTTGAGCACCGACGTGGTCCTGGACGCCCTGAAGCAGGCGCGCGGCGCAAGTTCGTAACCCTTTGGCAAGGCTGGCCGGCTGCGGGCAGGCCTCACAGAACCTGGCGGAGAGAACCCATGACGATCAAGGTTGGCGACCGCATCCCCTCGGTCACGCTGAAGTATCTCGGCAAGGAGGGCATGGCCGAGGTCAAGACCGACGAGCTGCTGGCGGGCAAGACCGTGGCGCTGTTCGCGGTGCCGGGCGCCTTCACCCCGACCTGCTCGGCCAAGCACCTGCCGAGCTTCGTCAACAACGCCGAGGCGCTGAAGGCCAAGGGCATCGACCAGATCGTCTGCCTGTCGGTGAACGACCCGTTCGTGATGAAGGCCTGGGCCGACCGGAACGACGTGCCGTCGGAGACCGTGTTCATGCTGCCGGACGGCAACGCCACCCTGACCAAGGCGCTGGGGCTGGAGATGGACGGGTCGGGCTACGGCTTGGGCACGCGGTCGCAGCGCTTCGCCCTGATCGCCAAGGACGGCGTCGTCACCCATCTCGGCGTCGAGAAGCCGGGCGCCTTCGAGGTTTCGAGCGGCGAAGCCATCCTCGCGGCGCTGTAAGAGCCTCCCTTTCTGTCATCGCCGGGCTTGACCCGGCGATCCAGGGACCACCCGGATCGGCCTCGACATCTCTGGATGCCCGGGTCAAGCCCGGGCATGACAGAAATGGTGGAGTTTGTTTCCTACTCCATCTCGGTCGTGATCCGCAGGCCGAACTGCTCGAACCGTGCGATCGCCGCCTCGGGCGCGACCAGGGTCTCGGGCAAGGCCAGCCCGCCGGCCGGCAGCGGCAGTCCGTCGAGGCCGAGCACGCGCTCGGCGACAACCACGGCGCCCAGCGCCGTCATGTGGTCCACGCCCCTCGGGTCCGACACCAGGATCCGCCGCCGGGCCGGCCGCCCCGACCGCAGCACCCCCACGATCTCGATCACGCCCTCATGCGAGGCGCGGCCGCCGGCCCGGGTGCCGAGCGAGTCGGCCATGCCGAAGTCGAAGCGGATGTCCGGGGCGCCGGTGAGCGCCGCCAGGCTGGGCACGTCGAGCGTGGCCAGGGGCTGCACCGTCGCTTCTCCGTCAGCGAAGCGAAGGCCGCGGCCGTGCTCGTTGCCGTCGACCCAGGCCCATTGCCTGTCTCGGCGCAGCAGGGCGCGGGGGGAGAAGGCCTCGGCGTCGGCGGCGCTCATCGGACCGACTGCGTCGGCCATGTCGTAGAGGGCGGCCATGACGACCGAGTCGACCCGATCGAATTCCGCGATCGCCGGCCGGACCGCGAGGATCAGCACCCCGGCCGCCCAGTGGCCGGCCAGCACCACCGGCCGCCGCGGCGGGGCATGCAGCGCGGCGAACACCGCCGGCCCGGTCTCCTCCACCACCTTGGTGATGCCGATATGGGCGGCGCCCTGCGCCATGGCGGCCTGGATCAGCGCGTCGCCGCGGTCCTGCAGCGCCGCCATGATCAGGTCGACCGGCCCGAGATCGGCCAGCGCCGCGGCCGGGTCGGCGACGTCGAGCCGCAGGGTCGTCGCCCCGATCTCCCGCGCCAGTTCGGCGCCGGACTCCGGAGTCCGCCCGGCCAGGATGATCTCGAGATCCGGCGCCAGCCGGCGCAGGTAGCGGGCGGTAGTGCCGCCGACGGCACCATAGCCGCCGGCGATTAGGACTCGCTGAACCATGATGCTTCCTTCCCCAGGCCGCCGGCTGGCAGGCACGGCAGCATTATTACCAATAGTAACTTACTATTAGTAATATGGAGAGAGGAGAATGGGGTTCAAGCCGGTAGACCCGCCCCGTCCCACATTTGTCATTGCCGGGCTTGACCCGGCAATCCAGGGGCCACCCGGAGCGGCATCGACATGTCCTGGATCCCCGGGGTCAAGCCCGGGGATGACATGTAGGGAAGATCGCTCGGGGCGAACGCGACTTACGATGCCTCGGCGGGCGCCAGGCCGCGGCCGAATTCGCGCAGGCCCTTGCGGGCCAGTTCGTCCACCCGCTCGTTCTCGGCATGGCCGGCATGGCCGCGGGTCCATTCCCAGCGGATCTTGTGCGGCACCGTGGCGGCGTCGAGACGCTGCCACAGGTCGACATTCTTCACCGGCTTGCGGTCGGCGGTGACCCAGCCGCGGGCCTTCCAGCCCTTCATCCATGTCATCACGCCGTTGCGGACATACTGGCTGTCGGTGGTCAGCACCGCCTCGACCGGGCGCTTCATCGCCTCCAGCGCCTGGATGGCGGCCATCAGTTCCATCCGGTTGTTGGTGGTCAGGGTCTCGCCGCCATAGAGCTCGCGCTCGGTCTCGCCCATGCGCAGCAGCACGCCCCAGCCGCCGGGACCGGGATTGCCGCTGCAGGCGCCGTCGGTGAAGATCTCGACCTTCGGCAGCTTCAAGGGCTTCTTCGTCGTCGCGGCGATATCGGTCACGGGTCGATCCCATAGGCGGCCACGCTGGTGACCTGCTGGTGGAAGCGCAGCTTGCGCCAGTATTCGAGCGGGTCCTTCGGTTTCACGAAGGCGCCCGGCGGATGGTTCAGCCAGTCATAGAGCCGGGTCAGCAGGAAGCGCAGCGCATTGCCGCGCGCCAGGACCGGCAGGGCCGCGACCTCGGCCGGCGACAGCGGCCGCTCGGCGCGGTAGCCGGACAGCAGCAGCCGCGCCTTGGTGGCGTTGAAGGCGCCGTCCGGCTCGAAGCACCAGGCGTTCAGGCAGATCGACAGGTCATAGGCCAGCATGTCGGTGCAGGCGAAGTAGAAGTCGATCAGCCCGGACAGGCGGCCGTCGCGGAAGAACACGTTGTCCGGGAACAGGTCGGCATGGATCAGCCCGGCCGGCAGGTCCGCGGGCCAGCTGGCCTCGAGGAACTCCAGCTCGCGGGTGATGCCGTCAGCCAGGCCCGGCGTCACCGTGTCGGCGCGGCCGGCGCAATCGGCGACCAGCCGGCGCCAGCCGCCGAGCGACAGGTTGTTCGGCCGGGTCATCGGGAAATCGGCCCCGGCGGCGTGCATGCGGGCCAGCGCCGGGCCCAGGGCCTGGCAGTGCCAGGGCTGGATCCGCTTCGGCCACAGCCCGTCGAGGAAGGTGACGATCACCGCCGGCCGGCCGGCCAGGCGGCGCAGCGCCTGCCCGTCGCGGGCGGCGACCGGCTGCGGGCATTCGATGCCGCGTGCCGCCAGATGCTGCATCAGCCCGAGGAAGAAGGGCAGGTCGGCCTCGGCCACCCGCTTCTCGTACAGGGTGAGAATGTGCGGCCCGGCCGTGGTCACCAGCAGGTAGTTGGAGTTCTCGACGCCCTCGGCGATGCCCTTGAGCGAGAGCACGGTGCCGATGTCGTATTCCGCCACGAAGGCGGCGACATCCTCGTCGGTGACTTCGGTGTAAACGGCCATGGATCGCCCGGTGAAAGCGGCTGAGCCCGCCTTCATAGAGCGAGAGGGGACGGCTTGTCGAAGGAAGAGAGGGGACCGGCGCGGGATGCCGTCGTGCGCGGCAGGCCCGGCGCGGGCCGGTCAGACGGAAAGGGCGGCCGGGGAGATCCGCGGCCGCCCTTTCGCTGCAACCGGCAAGGCCGGGTCAGCGACCCGACTGCGGATAGGCGGGACCGTGCGGGTCCGCGCTCTGCAGCGCGCTCGGGCCGTGCTGCGAGTGGAAGCCGGTGCGCGCCTCGGCGGCGCCGGACGCGGCGGCAACGCCCAGGGCCAGCAGGGCGACGAGGCCGATCGGGCGGACGATCTTCACGAACGACATGATCTGTTCCTCTTGAACGAAGACCCGGCACCGCTCCCTCGGAGCGGCAACGCCGGATCGACAGGTATGGAACCGCAGGGCCGGTGCCGGAGCGTCGCCGTGACGGGACGTCCGCCGCTGTCCTGCTCTCCGGAATTGGGCATCGCCGCGATCGAAGTAAACTTTCATTAAGGAGAATTCATGGAGCTCATAATGAATTCATCATTACAGACTTAACAATCGATCAGCAGCGCCCGCGACTGGTGAACCGAGGTCGCTTGTTCCCTGTCATTACAGTGAGACGAAAAGGGGGGCGGCGACGCTGACTGTGCCCGCCGAGCTCAGCCCTTCGGCGGATAGGCGTGGCGGCAGCCGTTCGGGTCCTCGACGGTCCAGCCCCCGGCGTCGGAGCCGTCGAGATAGTCCGGCCCGACCGGCACCTTGCCGCGGCCGCCCGGAATGTCGAGCACATAGGTCGGCTGGGCTAGGCCGGACAGCCGGCCGCGCAGCGCCTTCATGATCCGGCGCCCGTCCTCGATCCCAGTGCGGAACTGCGCTGTGCCGGGGGCGAGATCGCCGTGATGCAGGTAATAGGGCTTGATCCGCAGGCGCACGAAGTCGCGGAACAGCTGCTCCAGCACCGCCGGGTCGTCGTTGACGCCGCGCAGCAGCACGGTCTGCGATACCAGCGCGATTCCGGCATCGGCCAGGCAGCGGATCGCGTCCCGCGCCGCAGGGGTCAGCTCGCGCGGATGGTTGCTGTGGATGGCGAGCCACACGGCGCTGTCCCTCGCCTGCAGCGCCGCCACCAGCTCGGGCGTCACCCGCTCCGGTTCCACCACAGGCACGCGGCTGTGCAGCCGGACGACGCCGAGATGCGGGATGGCATCGAGCCGCGCGACCACGTCGGCCAGGCGGCGCGGCGCCAGCATCAGCGGGTCGCCGCCCGTCAGGATCGCCTCCCACACCTGCGGCCGGGCGCGGATGTAGCCGATCGCGGCGGTGAGATCGTCCTCGCCCATCGCCTCGCCGCCGGGCCCGACCATCTCGCGCCGGAAGCAAAAGCGGCAATAGACAGGACAGGCGTGCAGCAGCTTCAGCAGCACCCGGTCGGGATAGCGGTGCACCAGCCCCCGGATCGGACTGTGCGCCCCGTCGCCGATCGGGTCGGCCAGCTCCTCCGGCTGCGTCTCCAGCTCGGCCGCGCCGGGCACGAACTGGCGCCCGATCGGGTCGTCGGGATTGGCCGGATCGACGAGATCCGCCATCGCCGGCGTCACCGCGATGGCGTAGCGCTGCGCCACGGCGTGCAGCTCCGCCAGGCGATCATGCCCGGCCAGGCCGGCCTCGACCAATGCCTCGGGGCTCCGCAGGCGCTGCGGCGGGAGATGTCCATCCTTGGGCATGATCAGGCGGGGCTGAGCTCGCGCGGCAGCTTGAAGGTGATGGTCTCAACCGTGACCGGCTCGGACTGGATGCTGACCGTGTAGCGCTTGTGCAGCTCGCTCATCACCTCCTCGACCAGCACCTCGGGCGCCGAGGCGCCGGCGGTGATGCCGAGGGTGCCGATGCCGTCGAACCACGACCAATCGAGATCGGCCGCGCGCTGCACCAGCATCGCCTTGTCGCAGCCGGCCCGGCGTGCGACCTCGACCAGCCGCACCGAGTTCGAGGAGTTCGGCGCGCCGATCACCAGCACCGCGTCGCAATGCGGCGCGATCTCCTTGATCGCCTCCTGCCGGTTGGTGGTGGCATAGCAGATGTCCTGCTTGTTCGGTGCCGAGATGGTGGGGAACTTGGCCTTCAGCGCGTCGACGATCTCGACCGTGTCGTCCAGCGACAGCGTGGTCTGGGTGGCGAAGGCGAGGTTGTCGGGGTCGTCGACCTCCAGCGTCGCCACATCCTCCACCGACTCGACCAGCCGCACCGCGCCGGGCGGCAGCTGGCCCATGGTGCCGATCACCTCCGGATGGCCGGCATGGCCGATCAGGATCACGGTATGGCCGGTGCGGAAATGGCGCTCGGCCTCGCGATGCACCTTGCTGACCAGCGGGCAGGTGGCGTCGAGATACAGGAGCTTGCGCCGCTCCGCCTCCGCCGGCACCGATTTCGGCACGCCATGGGCCGAGAACACGACCGGCGCGTCGTCCGGCACCTCGTCCAGCTCCTCGACGAAGACCGCGCCCTTGGCCTCCAGCGTCTCGACCACGAAGCGGTTGTGCACGATCTCGTGCCGGACATAGACCGGGGCGCCGTACTTCTCGATCGCCTTCTCGACGATCTGGATGGCGCGGTCGACGCCGGCGCAGAATCCGCGCGGCGAGGCCAGCATCACCGTCAAGGACGGCCGCGCGTCCCGCGCCTCCGCGCCTGCGCTTGTGCCAGCCTGTGCCATTTCCTATGGTCCTGAACCCGTTGTTGAATGGAGAGGGCGATGCCCGCCGAAGTCTCGCGCCGCGACCCTAATATAGGTGCTCTCTCAAGAAAAGCGCGGTACGGCGTCTCAGGGTGTCTCGCTTCGAGACGATTCTGGGCCGGCGCCCCCTTCCTGCTGCTCACGGGACTAGCAGCCTGTGGTGGCGAGAATGCGGCGCAGCAGGCCGGGTTGCGCTGTCCGCAGATCGTCATCCCGCAGGAGGCGGCGATCTATGATGTGGTGCGCAACAACAGCACCAGCCCGAAGGACGTGCTGGTCGAGGCGCGGATCACCAACACCCGCGGCGGCTGCAGCTATGCCGACAAGTCGGTGACGATGGACGTGAACGTCGAGTTCACCGCCTGGCGCGGCCCGGCCGCATGGCTGGAGAAGGACGTCCCGGCGCAGTACTTCGTCGCCGTGACCGACGCCCAGGACCGGATCCTGAACAAGGCCGTGTTCGACGTGAAGATCCCGGTGCCCAAGCTGCAGGTCACCCCGAGGGAGAGCATCCAGGAGCCGCTGGAGCAGGTGATCCCGGTGTCCAGCCCGCAGGAGGGCGGCTCCTATAAGATCATGATCGGCTTCCAGCTGTCGCCGCAGCAGCTCGAGTTCAACAAGCACCGCAACGACCCGCGGACGCCGGGCGCCGCGGCCCAGGCCGCCGGCCGCCGCACCATCGCCCCGGTGATCCCCGACCCGCGCGACCCGGACACCAGCCTGCCGCCCCAGTGACGGGCAGCAGTGACGGCGACGGAACGAGAAACGTCGCGGATTGACTTTTCCGGCGTGACGGACGAGTGTCCGCCTGCGCATTGATACGGCCTACGACCCTGGCGGGAGAGACCGGGACCGCGTGACAGCGGAACCGGCGCCGAAGGAGCAAACGCCCCGGAAACTCTCAGGCCAAAGGACCGTCAGGGTAAGGCACTCTGGAGAGCAGGCAGCGGCGCCCGTCGCGGCCTCACCGATGGGGTAAGCCGGACAGAGCTCCCGGCGATTCTCTCAGGTCCCAGACAGAGGGGGTGGCGCGCGGGAATGGTCCCGTACGCCTACCTTTTGTCGACGAGGACCCGGGACTGTGACCGATACCCCCCTTCAGCGCACCCCTTTGTTCGACCTGCATGTCGAGCTGGGCGGCAAGATGGTCCCCTTCGCCGGCTATGAGATGCCGGTGCAGTACCCGCTGGGCATCCTCAAGGAACACCTGCACACCAGGGCCGAGGCCGGGCTGTTCGATGTCAGCCATATGGGCCAGGCCTGGCTGGAGGCCGAGCCGGGGCAGGACGCGGCGGCGCTGATCGAGACGCTGCTTCCGGGCGACATCGCCGGGCTGGCGCCGGGCCGCATCCGCTACTCCCTGCTGCTGAACGACGAGGGCGGCATCCTCGACGACCTGATGGTCACCCGCACGGTCGACCCGGCGCGGCTGTTCCTGGTGGTCAACGCCGCCTGCAAGGACGCCGACTTCGCGCACATCGCCGCCAAGCTGGCCGGCCGCGCCCGGCTGGTGCGGCTGGACGACCGCGCCCTGATCGCGCTGCAGGGCCCGAAGGCCGCGGCGGTGCTGGCCCGCCACGCCTTCGGCGCCGACGACCTGGCCTTCATGGAATCCGGCACCTTCGCGCTCGACCGGGTGGAATGCATGATCAGCCGGTCCGGCTATACCGGCGAGGACGGGTTCGAGATCTCGGTCCCGGCCGAGGAGGCCGAGCGCGTCGCCCGGCTGCTGCTGGCCGAGCCGGAGGTGGCGCCGATCGGCCTGGGCGCCCGCGATTCGCTGCGGCTGGAGGCGGGCCTGTGCCTCTACGGCCACGACATCGACACCACGACGACTCCGGTCGAGGCCGGCCTGTCCTGGACCATCGGCAAGCGCCGCCGCGCCGAGGGCGGCTTCCCTGGCGCTGCGCGCATCCTGCAGCAACTGGCCGAGGGCCCGGCGCGCAAGCGCGTCGGCATCAGGCCCGAGGGCCGCGCCCCGGCCCGCGAGGGCACGCCGATCCTCTCATCCGACGGGCGCGAGATCGGCCGCATCACCTCCGGCGGCTTCGGCCCCTCGGTCAACGGCCCGGTCGCCATGGGATATGTCGAATCCGGCTTCGCCGCCCCCGGCGGTGCTGTCACCCTTCTGATCCGGGACAAGGGACATCCGGCCGCGGTGGCCGCGCTGCCCTTCGTCGCGCCGAACTTCCATCGCTGACCGAACCAGGGAGCCAGCACCATGAGCAACACCCCGAGCGACCTTCGCTATTCCGAGGACCATGAGTGGGTCCGCGTCGAGGCTGACGGAACCGCCACCGTCGGCATCACCGACCATGCGCAGGCCACGCTGGGCGACATCGTCTTCGTCGAGCTGCCCGAGGTCGGCCGGAAGGTGAGCGCCCACGACCCGGTCGGCGTGGTCGAATCGGTCAAGGCCGCGAGCGACATCTTCACCCCGGTGAGCGGCGAGATCGTCGCGGCCAACCAGGAGCTGGCCGACGGGCCGGAGACGGTCAACGAGGAGCCTTACGGCGACGGCTGGATCTTCAAGCTCAAGCTCTCCGACAAATCCGAGCTCGACAAGCTCCTCAGCCCCGACGCCTACGCCAAACTCATTGCCGAGTGACAAGCACCGATGCGTTATCTGCCCCTGACCGAAGCCGACCGCCGCGAGATGATCTCGGCGGTCGGTGCCGCCTCGATCGACGAGCTGTTCCGCGACGTGCCGCAGAGCGCGCGGCTGCCCGGCCCCCTGAAGGAGCTGCCGCCGCACCAGGGCGAACTGGAGGTGGAGCGTGCGCTGGGCGCCATGGCGGCCAA
This sequence comes from Inquilinus limosus MP06, assembly GCF_000767795.1. Classification (GTDB taxonomy): domain Bacteria; phylum Pseudomonadota; class Alphaproteobacteria; order DSM-16000; family Inquilinaceae; genus Inquilinus; species Inquilinus limosus_E. Next base: position 9,319 of record NZ_JANX01000071.1, read on the forward strand.
GAACGTGCCGGCCGGCACGGTGCCCTTCTTCTGCGGTGCCGGCGCCTATCGTCACCACGTGCCGGCCACGGTCGACCACCTGATCCAGCGCGGCGAGTTCCTGACCAGCTACACGCCGTACCAGCCCGAGGTCACCCAGGGCACGCTGCAGTACCTGTTCGAATTCCAGACCCAGGTCGCGCTCCTGACCGGGATGGAGGTCGCCAACGCCTCGATGTATGACGGCTCCACCGCCTGCGCCGAGGCCATCATGATGGCGAACCGGGTCACCCGGCGCAGCCGCGCGGTGATCTCCGGCGGGCTGCACCCGCAGTACCGCGACGTCTGCCGCACCCATGCCGACTTCACCGGCTTCACCCTGGACGAGGCGGTGCCCAACCCCGACGGGGTCGAGGACCTGGCGAGCCGGATCGACGACGCGACCTCCTGCGTCGTGGTCCAGAACCCGTCGGTGTTCGGCCATGTCCACGACCTGTCGGCCCTGGCCGAGGCCTGCCACGCCAAGGGCGCGCTGCTGGTCGTCGTGGTCACCGAGGTGGTGTCGCTGGGCCTGATGACCCCGCCGGGCGAGATGGGCGCCGACATCGTGGTCTGCGAGGGCCAGTCGATCGGCAACGCGCTGAACTTCGGCGGCCCCTATGTCGGCCTGTTCGCGACCCGCGAGAAGTTCCTGCGCCAGATGCCGGGCCGGCTGTGCGGCCAGACCGTCGACGCCGAGGGCAAGCGCGGCTATGTGCTGACCCTGTCGACCCGCGAGCAGCACATCCGCCGCGAGAAGGCGACCAGCAACATCTGCACCAACAGCGGCCTGTGCGCCCTGGCCTTCACCATCCACCTGTCGCTGCTGGGCGAAGCGGGCTTCACCAGGCTGGCGCGGATCAACCACGCTAAGGCCGTGACCCTGGCGGCCAAGCTGGCCAAGGTGCCGGGCGTGGCGGTGCTGAACGACAGCTTCTTCAACGAGATCACCATCCGCCTGCCGAAGCCGGCCGAGCCGGTGATCGACGCGCTGGCCAGGCGCAACATCCTGGGCGGCGTGCCGGTCAGCCGGATCTACGCCAACCGCCCGGCCTTCGCCGACCTGCTGCTGGTGGCGGTGACCGAGACCAACACCGAGGCCGATATCGACGCGCTGTGCGCCGGCCTGTCGGAGGTGCTGTGATGACTGAAGTCGCTACCTTCACCGGTAATCGCGGTCTGGACATCGAGGAGAAGCTGATCTTCGAGCAGGACACCCCGGGCCAATGCGGCGTCGACCTGCCGGAGCCGGCAACCGACGAGCTGCGCCTGGGCGGCGTCAAGCCGCGCGGCGGGGTCGGCCTGCCCGGCCTGGCCGAGCCGACGGTGATGCGCCACTACACCCGCCTGTCGCGGATGAACATGGCGATCGACACTGCGCTGTACCCGCTCGGCTCCTGCACGATGAAGCACAATCCCCGGCTCAACGAGCGGATGGCGCGGCTGCCCGGCTTCGCCGACATCCACCCGCTGCAGCCGGTCGCGACCGTGCAGGGCGCCCTGGAGCTGATCGACACGCTGGCGCATTGGCTGAAGACGCTGACCAACATGCCGGCCGTGGCCCTGTCCCCGGCCGCCGGCGCGCATGGCGAGCTGTGCGGCATGATGGCGATCCATGCCGCCCAGGAGGCCCGCGGCGAGGGCCATCGCCGGCGGGTGCTGGTGCCGGAATCGGCGCATGGCACCAATCCGGCGACGGCGGCCGCGATCGGCTACACCGTCGACGCCATCCCGGCGACGGCGGACGGCCATGTCGACCTGGACGCGCTGAAGGCCAAGCTGGGGCCGGACGTGGCGGCGATCATGCTGACCAACCCGAACACCTGCGGCCTGTTCGAGCGCGACATCGTCGAGATCGCGCGGGTGGTGCATGAGGCCGGCGCCTTCTTCTACTGCGACGGCGCCAACTTCAACGCCATCGTCGGCCGGGTGCGCCCGGGCGACCTGGGCGTCGACGCCATGCACATCAACCTGCACAAGACCTTCTCCACCCCGCATGGCGGCGGCGGCCCGGGCTCCGGCCCGGTGGTGCTGTCGGCGGCGCTGGCCCCCTACGCCCCGATCTCGGCCGTGGTGCATGACGCGAACGGCTTCCGCGTCGCCGAGCACAAGGGCCGCGACGGCGCGCCGGAGCACAGCTTCGGCCGGCTGAAGGCGTTCCACGGCCAGATGGGCATGTTCGTCCGCGCGCTCGCCTACATGATGAGCCACGGCGCCGACGGGCTGTGGCAGGTGGCCAGCGACGCGGTGCTGAACGCCAACTACGTCCAGGCCCGCCTCAAGGACGTGCTGACCCCGGCCTTCGAGAATGGCTATTGCATGCACGAGGCGCTGTTCGACGACCGGGCGCTGAAGGACACGGGCGTGACCACGCTCGACATCGCCAAGGCGATGATCGACGAGGGCTTCCACCCGATGACCATGTACTTCCCGCTGGTGGTGCACGGCGCCATGCTGATCGAGCCGACCGAGACCGAGAGCAAGGCCACGCTGGACCAGTTCATCGGCATGATGCGGTCGCTGGTGGAGAAGGCGAAGTCCGGCCAGGCGGAGTGGTTCAAGGGCGCGCCCTACCATGCCCCGCGCCGGCGCCTGGACGAGACCGGCGCCGCCCGCAAGCCGGTGCTGCGCTGGACGCCCGACGCCCCGCTGGCCCAGGCGGCGGAGTAATCTGACCATTACGTCTTCCTCTCCTGCCTCTATATCGAAGGCAGGGGAGGAAGATCTACGCCCGTTGGGCACATAGCGGATAAAGCTACTGCATCGAAGAAAAGCTAACACAAATCGGCCAGGATACCTTATTTACTCTCTCCGAGTTCAATTTTTCTATTTTTCTCGATAAACTTATTAACCAGATCTATGATAGAAAGACCGCCCATTACATAAGACACCACCCAACGCAGGCCTTCTGCGTCACTCTTTGGATCATACCACTTTAGATTACCATCTTTATCTTTAACAGTGGCTATCAATTGCTTTATTTGAGACGATATATCTTTTGGCTCCAGGTTATGAGCTATCGAGTTTCGAAGAGAGTTTATTTTCAATGCCATTTCCCAGATTTCGTCTGGGATTGGAACATGTATAAGTCCCCTGACAAGAGGAACCAACTGGGCGAATCGGAGCCTCGCCTTCTGCAGCCAAATAGGATCTGCAAAATGCACAGCAGCAATAGCGAACAAAATTTCTTCAATAATAAGGTGGCCCTTTAAAGTTACAAGCACCACATCATCTGAATTTGGAAGTAGGCTCATATATCTTTTAGATCTTTGCTCACCTTGCTCCGCAAGATGATCAAATTCTTTCTTGATATCCTCCATGGCCACCCCTCTGACCGTAGAAACGGTACATCTATGATATCAAGTATATTTTATACGAACTCCTTCTGTCTTCGAAAATCTTGGATCGCTAGGGCTTGACAAGCCATCGCCCATGAAATCTTGCCGGCATCGCGAAACCGTCTTCCAACCGCCGCCCGGGCATTGCATCATCGCCCCGCGCCGACATGCGCGACACGCCTGAGGGGGCGAGATGGGGGTACGATGGCTCGCAAGGCTGTGACCAGTGCGCAGGCGCAGGCCATCGGCCCCTATTCGCACGGCGTGGTCGGGCGCAGCGACCTGCTCTTCCTCTCCGGCCAGACCCCGATCGACCCCGCCACCGGCCGCCTGGTCGAGGGCGACGCCACGGTCCAGACCGAGCGCTGCCTGGCCAATCTGCGCCATGTGCTGGAGGCGGCGGACCTGACCTTCGACGCGGTGGTGAAGGTCAATGTGTTCCTGACCGACATGGCCGATTTCGCCGCCATGAACGCGGTCTATGAACGCCATTTCCGGGCGCCCTACCCGGCCCGCTCGACCATCGGCGTCGCCGCCCTGCCGCTCGGCGCCCGGGTCGAGATCGAGATGATCGCCGCGATGCCGCGGGAGTAGGCGGCGGGCTTCCCCCGTCGATGGGCAAGAGCGACCGCAGCCACGAAAGCGCGCGACATCTCCTCTTCGAGACCCTCTCGGCCCCAAATACCGTCATTGCGAGCGCAGCGAAGCAATCCAGGGGCCGGTGCGCACCGGCCCCTGGATTGCTTCGTCGGCTTCGCCTCCTCGCAATGACGATGAGGGATGGCCAGGACCGCTACTGCAAATACCCCCAGCGCTCCACCGCCGGTTCGGCGCTGGCCCATTTCCAGGTGTCGCCCTGGCGGCAGATGCTGCCGACGATGATGGTCCGGGTGGCCTTGGCGCCCTCGCTCTCCTCGATCGTCACCAGCACCTCCTTGCAGCTGGCGATCGGCGTCTCGATCGCACGGGTCACCTGGACCGCCCCGTTCTCGTCGGCATAGCCGAAGGGCAGGTCGTGCTCGACCCGCCACATCTGGGTGTCGCCCTCGCGCATCCGGCCGGCGACGCCGGCGATCACGTCCTGCTCGTCCTGGTGCAGGTCGCGCATCACGTATTTCACCCCGGCCGCGACCGCCGCCCGGGTGCCCATGCCGACGCTGTAGCCGACGATCGGATTGGCGGTGACCGCGCCCACCGTGCCGCCGGTGGCGATGCCGCTGACATCCGCCACCATGTTGGCGCAGCCGCCGAGCGGCATGGCCAGCACGGGCAGCAGGCGCAGCAGCCGGGGAAGACGGCGCCGCCGCCCGGTCACTGCAGCGATCCCCACCGCTCCGTGGCCGGCTCCGCCGAGGCCCATTTCCAGGTCTCGCCGTTCTGGCAGATGACGGCGACGTAGAAGGCCTTGTCCTTCTCCGCCTCGACCGAGAACACGATCTCCTTGCAGGCCAGGGGCGCCGCGCCGATCAGCCGGCTGACGGTGACGTCGCCCTGCTCGTCCGCCTCGATCGGCACGTCATGCGAGACGTCCCAGCGCGCCACCTGCCCCACCGCCAGGCCTCCGGCGACCGCGGCGATGCGGTCCTGCTCGGCCTGGTGCACCTTGCGCTCGCCATATTGCAGCCCGGCGCTGGCGGCGGAGCGGACGCCGAGGCCGATGCCGGTGGCCACCAGCGCATTCTTGGTGACGGCGCTGGCCGCCGCCGCGCCGCCGACACCGGCAAGATCCGCCGTGCCCTCATGCAGCAGGGAGCCGCAGCCGCCGAGCCCCAGCGTTGAAACCAGAAGGAGAGCGGCAATCGAGTGTCTGCACGTTCCGGCAGGCATTGCACCGTCTTGAGTCACGGTCTTCGGGCCGTCTGGCCGAATTGCGAATCACCGTAACATCAACTTGTTACAATTGTCGATGAAGGTAGAATCTCAATTGCTTCCATCCTTGGGAGCAATGCCCGCGGCGCCCCGGCTGGCGGCGCCCGGGCACCGTGCTATCGTGCCGCCGAGCCGGAAACCGGAGGAACGCCTTGTATCGTGTGATTGCGGCTGCCGCCTATGCCGAGGGGCGGCGGGTCGCCGATATCGCCCTGTCGGAGGGACGGGCCTGGTCGCAGAAGCCCGGTCATTTCGTCTGGATCGGCATCCGCAAGCCGAAGGAAGCCGAGCTGCGCGAACTGGCGGATCAGTTCGGGCTGCATCCCCTGGCGATCGAGGATGCGCTGAACGCGCATCAGCGGCCGAAGCTGGAGACCTATGGCGACGGCCTGTTCGTGGTGCTGCGCACCGCGCACAGGGAGATGGACACGACCGAGTTCGGCGAGACCCATGTCTTCATCGGCCCCGGCTATGTCATCTCGGTGCGGCACGGCCCATCCTCCTCCTACTCGACCGTGCGGGAGCGGGCCGAAGCCAATCCCTCGCTGCTGAAGCACGGCGAGGATTTCGTGCTGTATTCGATCCTCGATTTCGTGGTCGACAACTACACGCCGGTGGTGGAGGCGATCGAGACCGAGGTGACGGCGCTGGAGCAGCGGGTGCTGAGCGTGCCGCTGACCGCCGCCGACATCGAGCGCATCCACGCCCTGCGCCGCGAGCTGATGGTGATCCGCCGCACGGTCACGCCGGTGGCCGAGGTGTGCAAGCAGCTGGAGCACTCCGAATCGGAGTGCATCGACGAGGCGATGCACCCCTATTTCCGCGACGTCGCCGACCATGTGAAGCGGGTCAGCGACCATATCGACGCGCTGCGCGAGATCGTGACCCACACCTTCGAGGCCGGCCTCCTGCTGGAATCCTCGCGCCAGAACCAGGTGCAGCGGAAATTCGCCGCCTGGGCCGCGATCCTGGCGGTGCCGACGGCGATCGCCGGCATCTACGGCATGAACTTCGACAACATGCCGGAGCTGCGCCTGCCCTACGGCTACTACATGATTCTGGGTGTGATCGTCGGCCTGTGCGGCTTCCTGTACTGGCGGTTCAAGAAATGGGGCTGGCTGTAGGGGGCGGCCTGGCAGCTACTCCGCCCCGGGGATCGGCCCGCAATACCTGAATTCCCGGCGATCGAGAAAGATCGCCCCACCGCTCTCGGAATAGGTGTAGCGCCATCCCTCCTCGGCGTTTCCGCCATAGGAGCATTCGAGGTGTTTGCCCTGCTTCTGCCTGGACACCAGGAAGCACACCTCCGAGTTGTCGATGATCAGGCGGTCCGGATACGCCCCGCTATAGGCCAGCTTCTGGACATTGGCCGCGCGGCCGACCCAGGGCCGGATCAGGCTGCGGTCGATGGCGGTCGGCCCGGTGCGGCAGAGGGCCTCCGTCGGCGCGTAGAAGCCGTCCCTCAGATGCAGCCGCCCGCCAAACAACGCCAGCAGCGTCAGAAGCGCCGCCATCGCCGCCGCGGCACCGATCCACGCCAGGGACCGTCGCATCCCCCGCTCCCCCATTGCCCCCGACGGTCATAGCAGGGCCGCCCGGATCCGGGAATCCGCGCCAGCCCATCCCCTGCGAAGATCCGGGCCGCCCTCGCCTGCCGCCCGTTCCCCGCTTGCCACCGACCCGCGACTGCGGTTCAACAGCGGCATGACCGATCCCTTCGACACCGATGACATCGCGCCCGAGCCTGCGGCGGCCGATGCCGAGTGCCCGCGCTGCCTGAAGCCCACGGCGCTGTGCGTCTGCGATGACGTCGTGCCGATCGAGAACCGCATCGGCCTGCTGATCCTGCAGCACCCGCAGGAGCAGGCGAAGGAGCTGGGCACCGCCCGGCTGACCGCGCTGCACCTGACCAACGCCGTGTTCAGGATCGGCCTGTCCTGGCCCAGCCTGGCCGCGGCGCTGGGCCGGCCGGCCGACCCGAAGCGCTGGGCCGTGCTGTATCTCGGCTCGATGCGGCCGGAGGATTTCCCGCCCGGGCAGGAGCTGGTGGTGCTGGACCGGAAGGGCGCGCCGCTGCCGGAGCAGGAGGCGGCGCTGGAGGAGATCGAGGGCGTGGTGGTGCTGGACGGCACCTGGAGCCAGGCCAAGACGCTGTGGTGGCGCAACGCCTGGATGCTGAAGGGCCGGCGCATCGCGCTGAAGCCGCAGCGCCCGTCGCTGTACGGCAAGCTGCGGCGCGAGCCCCGGCGCGAGGCGCTGTCGACGCTGGAATCCTCGGCCTCCCTGCTGAGCCGGCTGGAGGGGCGGCCGGAGATCGAGACCGCGCTGCTCGCCAGCTTCGCCCGGATGCTCGACCGCTACCGCGCCACCCAGCCGGCCCGGCCGTCC
>NZ_JANX01000072.1 GCF_000767795.1 Inquilinus limosus MP06
GATTTCAGCGACGGCAACTACACCGCCAACCCGGCGTGGACCTCGCTGCAGGGCACCTGGACGGTCGACAAGAACGGGCTGCACAGCGACACCAAGGCGGCGAACGGCCAGCAGGGCGGGGTCGCGGCGATCTCGCTGCAGCAGGGGCTGAAGAACGCGTTCGGGCTCGACTTCGCGCTGGCCGATCTCGCCAACCAGGGCCAGTTCGAGATCCGGGTGTTCCAGGGCACGTCGAAGGATTCGGGCTACCGGCTGGTCTACCTGCCGTCGAACAGCCCGGTCTTCGCCCTCTACCGTGCCGGCCGGTCGGGTATCACCCAGGTGGCGCAGACCACCAACACCGCGCCGCTGCGCCGCGGCGACCGCACCCGCCTGACCTGGACCCGCGACGCCGCCGGCCGGATGGTGGTGGCGCTGGACGGCAAGACCATCATCGAGGCCAGCGACAACGGCTTCCGCGACGGCTGGAACGGCGTGATGCTGGTGAATTTCGGCGGCGACTTCGCCGTACGCTCGGTCCAGGGCGTGAACTGACGGGCTCGTCCTTCGAGACCGTCATCGCGAGGCGCGCAGCGCCGTGGCGATCCAAAGGCCCGTGCCGCTGGATTGCCGCGCCCCGTCGGGGCTCGCAATGACAATTTGAAGGTTAGGCGGCGGCTCTCAATTCGCCTGGCGCTGCAGGATCGGGGCTACCCGGTCGCGCAGCCAGGCGGCGCCGGGGTCGCGGTCGGTCTGGGCCGACCACACCATCGCCACCCGCGGCAGGCGCAGCTCCAGCGGCAGGGGCAGCGGGCTCAGTGTCAGGCCGAAGCGCGGGCCGTAGCGCCGGGCCATGCGCGCCGGCAGCGTGGCCAGCACCGGCGCCTCGGCCGCGGCCGACAGCACGGTCATGAACTCGGCCGACGCCATGGTCACGTTCAGGCTGGCGCCGACCCGGTCCAGCGCCTCGTCCAGGCAGCCCTGCAGCAGGTTGTTCACCGTCACCAGCGCATGGCCGGTGGTGAGATAGGTGTCGAGGTCCACCGGCGGGTCCAGCGGCAGCTTCTCGCGGTTGAAGCAGCAGGCCAGCGCCTGCTCGAACAGGTCCAGGCCGTGATGCCGGCCGGCGGTGTGGTCGAAGCAGCCCACCGCCAGGTCGATCTCGCCCCCATCCAGCAGCCGGTGCACCTCCTCCCGCAGCACCGGGCGGCCGATCACCCGGATGCCGGGGGCGCAGCGCCGCAGCTCCGCCGCCAGGTCCGGCATCAGCAGCAGCTCCAGCTCGCTGGAGAAGCCCAGGCGGAAGATCCGGTCCTGCGTCTCGGGGTCGAAGCTGTCCTCGTCCCGCAGCACCTCCTGCATCTGCAGCAGGGCCTGGCGGATGCGCGGCGCCAAAGCGCGGGCCCGCGCGGTCGGCTGCATCGCCTGGCCGACGCGCACGAACAGCTCGTCCTGCAGCAGCACCCTCAGGGTCGACAGGCTGTGGCTCATCGCCGGCTGCTGCACCTTCAGCCGGGTGGCGGCGCGGGTGACCGTGCGTTCCTGCATCAGCGCGTCAAAGGCGACCAGCAGGTTCAGGTCGAAGGAACGAAGATCGAAATGATCGATGGAGCCCATGAGGCGGATCGATTTGATTGCTGACTCTGCGGACCTTAGCTCTGGGGCCGGCGCCGTCAAGCACGGCGCGCCCCACAGCGGAGAACGCCCATGGGCTCCCCCAGCTTTCGCATCGGCGACGCCGTCATCACCCGGATCGACGAGATCCCGCTGAGCCACCGCTCGCCGGTCGAGCTGTACCCCGAGATCGATCCGGAGGCCGGCGACCGGCACCGCGGCCGGCTGCCGGCCGGGGCGCAGGACCCGGAGACCGGGGCGATCGGCCTGAGCATCCACAGCTGGCTGGTGCGCACGCCCCGCCACACGCTCCTGATCGACACCGCCACCGGCAACGGCAAGGAGCGGCCGGGCGTGCCGGTGATGCACCGGCTCGACGTGCCCTATCTGCAGCGCCTGGAAGCGGCCGGGGTGCGGCCGGAGGATGTCGACCACGTGCTGCTCACCCATGTCCATGCCGATCATGTCGGCTGGAACACCCGGCTGGCCGGCGGCCGCTGGGTGCCGACCTTCGCCAATGCCCGGCACCATTTCTCGGCGGTCGAGCAGCGCTACGGCGACAGCCTGTCCGATCCGGCGGCGCCCGAGTTCCGCCCCGACCCCGTGCTGGGCGCGCCGCGCCACCCGCCGCTGGACGGCGTCTACCAGGACAGCGTCCGGCCGGTGATCGAGGCCGGGCTGGCCGATCTGGTCGTGGTCGATGGCGGCGAGGTGCTGGACGGCATCTCCTTCCACCCGGCGCCGGGCCACAGCATCGACCACGCCGTGATCCGCCTGCGCTCGCGCGGCGAGGAGGCGCTGTTCGCCGGCGACGTCATGCACCACCCGCTGCAGATCTTCGAGCCGGGCTGGAACTCCCGCTACTGCGAGTTCCCGGAACCGGCGCGCGCCTCCCGCCGCTGGCTGCTGGAGACGGCGGCGGAGAGCGGCGCCCTCGTCCTGCCCGGCCATTTCCCGGACAGCTCGGCCGGCCGCATCACGCGGCAGGGCGACCGCTTCGACTGGACCTTCGCGTGACCGGAGCCGACACCATGACCATCGACACGCCGGCCGCCGACATTGCGGTCGAAGACCTGATGATCCCGAGCGACACGCTGGGCATCCAGCTGCACATCCGCAACAAGCGCCAGGCCGGGATGCGGGACTTCTCGCCGGAGCGCAGCATCGTGCTGATGCACGGCGCCACCTACTCCTCCGGCACGCTGTTCGACGTGCCGGTCGGCGGCTTCTCCTTCATGGACTGGCTGGCCCGCCGCGGCTACGACGTTCATGCGGTCGATGTCCGCGGCACCGGCGGGTCGACCCGGCCGCCCGAGATGGACCGGCCGCCGGAGGAGAACCCGCCGCTGGGCCGGACCGAGACCGGGGTGCGCGACTTCTCCACCGCGGTCGATTTCGTGCTGCGGCGGCGCGGGCTGGCGCGCACCAGCATCGTCGCCATGTCCTGGGGCGGCTCGGTCGCCGGTGCCTGGACCAGCCGCAACAACGCCAAGGTGGTGAAGCTGGCGCTGGTGGCGCCGCAATGGCTGAGTCCGGGCAAGGCGCGGATCGACCCGGGCGGGACGCTCGGCGCCTATCGCCGGATCCCGGTGCTGCAGACCAAGGCCCGCTGGCTGGAGGGCGCGCCGGAGGGCAAGCGCGACGGGCTGATCCCGGCGGGCTGGTTCGAGACCTGGGCCGAGGCGGCGCTGGCCACCGACCCCGAAGGCGCGGCGCAGACACCGCCGACCATGCGCGCCGGCACCGGCCCGATCCTCGACACGCGGGAGTATTGGACCGCCGGGCGGCCCTTCTACCAGCCCGGCGACATCACCGTCCCGGTGCTCCTGGTCCATGCCGAATGGGACCTGGACGTGCCGCTGGCGGTGGCCCAGGACCACTTCATCCGTTTCACCGGAGCACCCTACCGCCGCTGGGTCGAGATCGGCGAGGGCACCCACATGGTGCTGATGGAGAAGAACCGCCTGCAGGCCTTCCGCGCGATCGGGGATTTCCTGGACGAGGTGTATGAGCCGGAGGGGTGAGGTTTTTGAGTCCCCCCTCCCCTTGCGGGAGGGGCAGGGGGAGGGGGTTCTATCGGCTTGATCCGGCCTGGACTTTGGAAGGCCGCTTCAAACGGCTGGAGCGATCCCATGCGCATTCGCGCGCGGACGCGCGCAGGCCTCTCCCCCTAGCCCCCTCCCGCAAGGGGAGGGGGGACTAAGTCAGGGGCAGGCTCGGATTCTGAAAAGGCTGTGCAATCAGCTCTTCTCGGGAACCACCTCCACCGCTCCGCCGGCCTCGGCCCAGTCCTTGAAGGCGCCGAGGTTGCGGACATCGACATAGCCGAGGTCCAGCAGGGCCTTGCCGGCCAGGGCCGAGCGGCCGCCGGAAGCGCAGTACAGGATCACCGTGCGGTCGCGGCGGAAGGCGGGATCGTGATACGGCGAGTCGGGGTCGGCGCGGAACTCCAGCATGCCGCGTGAGACATGGGCCGCCCCCGCGATCCTGCCCGCCTTCAGCTCCGGCGCGTCGCGCACGTCGACCACCAGCGCGCCGCTCCGGATTAGCGCGGCCGCCTCCTCTCGCGTGACCCGCGGCACCGCGGCGTTGGCGTCGGCGAGCAGCTCCTTGACCGATGTCGGCATGAGACTCTCCTGGATCATGACGGCTGGCGCCCGACGGCCAGCGCCAGGGCGAAGCCGTCCGGGTCGATGAAGGCGGGCTCGGGCCCGGCGCCGGTGGCGTCGAAGAACCGGGCCATGAAGCAGCGCAGCGCCGCGCACAGCGCGATGTCGGCGATCTGCACGTCGCGGAAGCCTGCGGCTCGCAGCGCGTCGATGTGGCCTCGGGTGACCTGCGAGGCGTCGCGGGCCACGGCCTCGGCATAGGCCAGCATCGCGGTGTCGCGCTCGCCCAGCCCGGCGGCGCGGAAATCGGCGTGCACCGCCAGCACCCTGTCCCGCGACCCCAGATCGTCCACCAGCATCCCGCCATAGACCATCGAGCAATAGGTCGACGGCACCTGCTTGGCGGCGATGAAGGTGATCAGCCGCCAGTCGCGTGGCGACAGCGAGAAATTGGCCTTCACCTGGGCATAGAACGCCTCCCAGGCCGGCAGCAGGTCGGGCCGGGCGGTCCAGCAGGCCGTGGCCGACATGACGAAGCCGAGCCGCGCCCGGTCCGCCGCATAGGACTCCGCGACCCTGCCGGTCGCGTCCTCTTCCCTGATCGTCTCCAGAAACATCACCCTTTCTCCACACGGCCGAGCGGCCGGTGAGGCGGCCTGACCTCGGGTCATCCGCTCAGGATCGGGAGCGTGCCGGGGGCTGTCACCTCCCGAATGGGAGGGACGGGGGCGAATTCTTCGTCAGCCCTCGGCCAGCACCGTGGCGGCGCCGGGGGCCAGCAGCGTCCCCACCGGCTCGCCCCGGGCGATCCGCAGCATCGCGCCCGGCCGGTCGAAGGCGAAGACATGCAGCGGCAGGCCGTGGTCGCGGGCCAGCAGGATCGCCGACTGGTCCATCACCTTCAGCTCCTGCCGGATCGCGTCGGCGAAGGCCAGGCTGGCGTATCTGCGAGCTGCCGGGTCGGTGCGCGGATCGGCGGTGAACACGCCGTCGACGCCGTCCTTGGCCGCCAGCACCGCGTCGCAGCGCAGCTCGATCGCCCGCTGCACCGCCGGGTAGTCGGTGGTGACATAGGGCTGGCCGTTGCCGCCGGCCAGCACGACGATGGCGCCCTTCGCCAGGTGCCGGTCGGCGCGCAGCCGGATATAGGGCTCGGCCATCGACGGGATCGGCACCGCGCTCATCACCCGCACCTCGGCGGCCGACCTCGCGGTCAGCGCCGCGCGCAGCATCACCGCGTTGACCATGGTGCCCAGCATGCCGATGTTGTCGGCCTCGGCCCGCTCGATGTGCCAGGCGTCGGAGACGCGGCCGCGGAACACATTGCCGCCGCCGATCACCACCGCGATCTGGATGCCCAGCTCGTGCACCGCCAGGATCTCGCCGACGATGTGGTCGATCGCGGCGGCGCCGAAGATCGACCTGTCGGCGCCGGCCATGGCGCCGCCGCTCAGCTTCAGCAGCAGCCGCTTGGGGGAATGTGCCATCATGCCCTCTCGATCGTCTCGCTGGGCACCGCTGTCCTCGGCACCGCCGCAGGATGCCCGATTTCGGGTGTGCGCGATACCGGCACGCGCTAAGAATTCGCCGACCCTCCCGATGGAACGAGACCCATGGATTTCACGGCCCTGGACGATCGCCCCTATCCGGTGCTCGACGACGCGACGATCCCGGAGCTGCCGGCCCACTACCGCGGCAAGGTGCGCGACAATTACGACCTGCCGGACGGGCGGCGGATCATCATCGCCACCGACCGGATCAGCGCCTTCGACCGGATCCTGGCCTCGATCCCGCTGAAGGGCCAGGTGCTGACCCAGACCGCGCGCTTCTGGTTCGAGGAGACGCGCGACATCTGCCCGAATCACGTGCTGGACTATCCCGACCCGAATGTCGTGGTCGGCCGCCGGCTCGACATCCTGCCGGTCGAGATCGTGGTCCGCGACTATCTGGCCGGCACCACCGGCACCTCGGTCCTGACCCTCTACAAGGCCGGCCAGCGCGAGATGTACGGCGTCCGCCTGCCCGAGGGCCTGCGCGACAACCAGAGGCTGCCGCAACCGATCATCACCCCGACCAGCAAGGCCTTCGACGGCGGCCATGACGAACCGCTGACGCCGGAGGAGATCGTCTCCCAGGGCCTGCTCACCGCGGCGCAGTGGCAGCAGCTCAGCGACTATGCCTTCGCCCTGTTCGGCCGCGGACAGCAGATCGCGGCGAGGCACGGGCTGATCCTGGTCGACACGAAGTACGAGTTCGGCACCGATGCCGAGGGCCGCATCGTCCTGGCCGACGAGATCCACACCCCGGACAGCAGCCGCTACTGGCTGGCCGGCAGCTATGAGGACCGCTTCGCCCGCGGCGAGCGGCCCGAGAGCTTCGACAAGGACTTCGTGCGCAGCTGGGTGGCGGCGCGCTGCGACCCTTACCGCGACCCGATCCCGGAGATCCCGGCCCAGGTGATCCGCGACACCGCCCAGGTCTATGTCCGCGCCTACGAGACCATCACCGGCCGCCGCTTCGACATGCCCGACCGGGAGAAGCCGGTGCTGGAGCGGATCCGGGAGAATCTGGCGAAGTATTTCTGAGTCGAACCGGCCGTTCGTTCTACTCTCCCCCTCCCCTCGCGGGAGGGGTAGGGGAGGGGCTTCGCGCGTCCGCGCGTGAATGGGCAGGGGACTGCATCCGCCATCCCTATCGGCGTGTGAAGATCTAGGCCGGATCGCGCCGATAAACCCCTCCCCTACCCCCTCCCGCGAGGGGAGGGGGAGGATAAAAGGGCTCAGGGCGCGATCCGCTCCGCCGCCACGGTCCGTCCGCCGATCTCCCCCGTGATCCGAGCGACCGCGTCGGTGTCGCGGTCGTTCCAGGCCAGGGCCAGCGTGCCTGTCGCCGCGCCCGCCAGGGTCAGATCGGCGGCCACGTCGCCGGTCGACTGGTCCCAGCGGATCGTGCCGGATACCGCCAGGTCGTCGGCCCAGCGCAGCTGGTCCAGGGTGAAGGCGTAGCCCGCCTCGGTGGCCTCGAACTTGAAGGTGCCGCCGCGCAGGCCCACGCCGCTGCCGCCGCTGTTGACGAAGTAACGCGCCAGCACGTCGCCCGCCGTCTCCGCCGCCGCCGAGGCCAGGCGCAGATCGGCGTCGGTGGCCGCGTTGCCGGCATCGGCCGTGGCCGGGGCGGCATCGGCGGCATGGACGACGAAGGCCGGCACGGTGCGGATCGGCCGGATCCGCTGGGTGCAGGAGGTGTCGCCGGCATCGCCGCCGGAGCGCACGAAGGTCAGCACGATCGGGGCGACGCAGCCGGTGGCGTCGGCGCCCTTCGGCGGCACGAAGATCGCCTGGTCGGTGATCGCGGTGATGTGGGTCAGGTTGCGCACCGGCACATAGGTCGCGTCCGGGAACAGCCGTGCCGTCTCCAGCCCCTCCATCGGCGCGGTGACGCTGTCGATGTCGCCGGACAGCACCAGGGTCGGCACGTTCGGGAACGGCGCCTTCGGGTCGGCGGCGGTGCCGGGGACGACGCCCTTCGGCGGCGCCGGCCAGTCCAGGCACAGGTCGCGCCGCTCCCATTTGTGCGGCGAGCCGTCGACCTCGGCGATGGTGAAGGGGGCGTAGATCCCGGGCTCCGCCTGCTGCTTCTGCGCCGTGGCGCGCAGCAGCTGGCGGCGCCGCTCGGACCGCGACGCGTCGGCCCGGAACAGCCGCGGATAGTCGCTGCACACCACCGAGACATAGAGCGCGGTGGAGAAGGCGGCGGGGTCGCTGCCCGGCGTGTTCCAGGACGCCGCCTCGGCCATCAGCCGGTGCAGCGGCGCCGGGTCGTTGGCGTCGAGATAGGCTCGGGCCGCGGCGTCCAGGTCGCGATAGAAGGTCGGGCTGCCGCCGCCGCTGTTCATGACCAGGAACAGGGTCGGGGCGTCGACCGAGATGCCGATCGTGTTGCCGTCGCCGTCCGGCGCCTCGGCCTTGCCGGGCCTGGCCCGCAGCGCCGCGACCAGTTTCTCGATCCGGTCGAGCGAGCGGCCGCCGAGGGCGCGGCAGCTGGGGGAGCGCCGGCAGGCCAGCTCGAACCCGTCGCGGGCGGTGGCCCATTCGGTCTCGAACCAGGGCGACAGGCCGATGGTCGGATAGGCGCTGTCCAGCACGATGGTGCGCAGCCGGTCCGGGTGGCGCTGGGCGAAGACCTGGCCGAACCAGGTGCCGTAGCTGTCGCCGTAATAATCGACCTTGCCGATCCGCAGCGCATCCAGCACGGCGGCGACGTCGTCGGCCGCCGGCGCGGTGCCGTACATCCAGGCGGCCGGGCCCAGCTGCTTGGCGCAGGCGGCGATGGCCGCGGGCACGAACTCGCCGGCCTCCTGCAGCGCCTGGCATTGCAGCGGATCGGACAGGCCGGTGCCGCGCTTGTCGACCAGCAGCACGTCGCGCCGGTCGCGCAGCGGCTCGAACAGCCGCAGATAGCCCTCGCGCGTGCCGGTGGAGGAATAGCCGGGCCCGCCCTCCTGGGCCAGGATCACGCCCTCGGCCGGCTGGCCGGCGTCGCGGTGCGGATAGAACTCGAAGCCGATGCCGACCGTGCCGGGCAGCTTGCCGCCGGGGTCCAGGGGCCGGTCGATCCGGCCGCAGAAGCCGCCGAAATCGGCCTGACAGGCGGTCAGGGTGACGCCGCCGACCTGGATCGTCGCGGCGGCCGGGGCCTCGGTCTGGGCACCTGCCGGCGCGGCACCGATGACGGCCAGCAGCGCGACGGCACCGAACATGCTCCTGCGCATGAGCCTCCCCTTCCTGTCGTTGGCGGCGGCCTTGGGGCCGCTCGTCATTACAAGGTGCGATGCCGGGCGCCGGACGCGCGCTCGATCGCCGACGCCACCAGCCGGTCGATGTCGAGCCGGTCGCGCATCAGCTCCAGGAGCCGCAGCTCCGGCTGGCTGGCGCGGCCGTCCGCGGCGATCGAATCGCAGGCGACGGCATAGGCGGTCTCGCGCAGATGGTCCGGCAGCGCCTCGGCGATCAGGTCCAGCGCGCGGTCGATGCCGTCCTCCGCCTGCAGCAGCTCGATGCAGTCGCGGGTCAGGTCCGGGATGCGGTCGATGTCGAACTCGCGGAACACCGGCAGGAAGCGCACCATCTCCGACAGCGTCTCCAGCTCCGCGTCGGTCATGTTCGTGTCGGCCACGGAGGCGAGCACCATGGTGTAGATCAGGGCGCCGTGGGCGTCGGTCGTCATGGCAGTCTCCGCTGGCCTGCGAGTCGCGGGAAGGTCCGCCCGGATATGGCGCGGAACGCCGCGGGGCGTCAAGGCAAGGGGGCACCCCCTCGCCCCGGCGCCGGCCGTCACGACCATGCTTCCCCGCCCCGCCGCGGCATGGCATGAGGGCGCCATGCAGGCGGTCATCGACGTGGCGCTGCCGGTCTTCGGCGTGATCTTCATCGGCTTCTTCACCGGGCGCATCCGGCTGCTCGGCCGCGCCCAGTCGGAGGCGCTGAACGCCTTCGTCTACTGGATCGCGCTGCCGGCGCTGCTGTTCCTGGCGATGGCCCGCACCCCGGTGGCCGGCATCCTCAACCTCAACTTCATCGGCGCCTTCCTCGGCGGCATCCTGGCGGTGTGGCTGCTCGGCTCCATCCTCGGTGCCCTGGTCCACCGCGCCGATGCCGGCGAGGCGACGATGCAAGGGATGAATGCCGGCTTCTCCAACACCGGCTACATGGGCATCCCGCTCTTCGCCGCCGCCTTCGGCCCGGCCCGCGGCCTGCCTCCGGCCTCGCTGGCGACGGTGATCATGAGCGTCGCCTGCGTCGGCCTGGCCGTGGTGGCGCTGGAGCTGACCGGCAGCCGAGGCCGCGGCGTGCTGCCCGCGCTGCGCGACGTGGCCGTGGCCTTGCTGAAGAATCCGCTGGTGGTGGCGCCGGTGCTGGGCGTGCTGTGGTCCTGGGCCGGCCTCGCCGTGCCGGCGCCGCTGGCGACGCTGCTGTCGCTGCTCGGCGCCGCCGCCAGCCCCTGCGCCCTCTTCGCCATCGGCCTGTTCATGGCCGGGCAGACGCTGCGCACCGGGCTGGGAGAGGTCGGCTGGATCACCGTGCTCAAGCTGATCTGGCAGCCGCTGATCACCTGGGGCCTGGCGGCGACCGTCTTCCCGATGGACCCGTTCTGGACCGCCAGCGCCGTGATCCTGGCGGCGCTGCCGACCGGGGCGCTGACCTTCGTCGTCGCCCAGCGCTACGGCGTCTATGTCGAGCGCACCTCGGCGGTGATCCTGGTCTCGACCGTGGTCTCGGTGCTGACCCTGTCGCTGCTGCTGGCGATCACCGCGCCGCAGTTCGCGCCCGGCTGATGCTCCCGCAAAACGAACAAAATTTGCCTCAAACGGACGGTGCGGGATCGCGAAAGCTGGTGTTACTCTCGTGCAAACAGCCCGAAGCCGGGAGGACCCCTGGATGCGTGACGACGGCCCGATCCGCCAGCTTCCGAAGCGCACGATCGCCCTGGTCCTGGCGGGGGGAAGGGGCAGCCGCCTGAAACAGCTGACCGACCGAAGGGCCAAGCCCGCGGTCTATTTCGGCGGCAAGTTCCGGATCATCGACTTCGCCCTGTCGAACTGCATCAACTCCGGCATCCGCCGCATCTATGTGCTGACCCAGTACAAGTCGCACAGCCTGCTGCGCCACCTGCAGCGCGGCTGGGGCTATCTGCGCGCCGAGATGCATGAGTTCGTCGACCTGTTGCCCGCCCAGCAGCGGGTGGACGAGGCGATGTGGTACCGCGGCACCGCCGACGCGGTCTGGCAGAATCTCGACATCTTCGAGGCCGAGGGGCCGGACCATGTCCTCGTCCTGGCCGGCGACCACGTCTACAAGATGGATTACGCGGCGATGATCGAGGATCACGTCCGCAGCGGCGCCGACATCACCGTCGGCTGCGTCGAGGTGCCGCGCATGGAGGCGACGGCCTTCGGCGTGATGCATGTCAACGACCAGTGGCGCGTCACCAGCTTCCTGGAGAAGCCGGCCGACCCGCCGCCGATGCCGGGCCGGCCGGACACGGCGCTGGCCAGCATGGGCATCTACGTGTTCAGCATGCGGTTCCTGGCCGAGCAGCTGCGCCGCGACGCCGCCGATCCGACCTCCGAGCATGATTTCGGCAAGAACATCGTGCCGCATCTGGTCGAGACCGGGCATGTCCGCGCCCACCGCTTCTCCGAGAGCGCGATCCCGAACCCGAGCTATGCCGAGCCCTACTGGCGCGACGTCGGCACCATCGACGCCTATTGGGAAGCCAATATCGACCTGACCACGGTGACCCCGGCGCTGGACCTCTATGACCAGGACTGGCCGATCTACACCTATCAGGAGCAGCTGCCGCCGGCGAAGTTCGTGTTCGAGGACGGGGCCCGGGTCGGCAAGGCGGTGAACAGCACCGTCTCCGGCGGCTGCATCGTCTCCGGCTCCACCGTCCGGCAGTCGGTGTTGTTCTCCAAGGTGCGGGTCAACTCCTTCGCCCGGCTGCACGAGGCGGTGGTGCTGCCGGAATGCGACATCGGCCGCCATGCCAGGCTGAACCGGGTGGTGCTGGACCACGGCGTGCAGATCCCCGAGGGGCTGGTGGTGGGCGAGGACCCGGAGCTCGACGCCAAACGCTTCCACCGCACCGAGACCGGCATCGTCCTGATCACCCAGCCGATGATCGACGCGCTGGGGTGAGGGCCCTCTGACCCTCGAGCTCGTCATTGCGAGCGCAGCGAAGCAATCCAGGGGCCGGTGCGCACCGGCCCCTGGATTGCTTCGTCGGCTTGCCTCCTCGCAATGACGACGGGGGCCGGATATCCTGCTGAGACCTCGCTTCCGCGAGGGTGACGCTCCCTCATTCGGCTGAGGATCGGACCCGATGAACGTCCTGCACGCGGTGTCGGAGATCTATCCGCTGGTCAAGACCGGCGGCCTGGCCGATGTCGCCGGGGCGCTGCCGCCGGCGCTGGCCGTGTCCGGCATCGCTGCCCGGGTGCTGGTGCCGGCCTATCCGGCCGTGCTGCAGGCGATGCGCCGGCCGGAGGTGGTGCTGGAGGACCCGGCCCTGTTCGGCGGCGGCCCGGCGCAGCTGATGCTGGCCGAGCTCGAGGGCATCGCCATCCCCGCCTATGTGCTGGACTGCCCCGGCCTGTTCGCCAGGCCCGGCAACCCCTATCTCGGCCCCGACCGGCTGGACTGGCCGGACAACCACCGCCGCTTCGCCGCCCTGGGCTGGGCCGCCTCGCGCCTCGGCCTCGGCGCCGATCCGCGCTGGCGGCCGGACATCGTGCATGGCCATGACTGGCAGGCCGGCTTGGCCCCCGCCTATCTGGCCTTCCAGGCCGCCGCGGCCGGCAGCGCGCGGCCGAAGACGGTCACCACGATCCACAATATCGGCTTCCCCGGCTGGTTCCCGGCTGCGGTGGCGCCGGAGCTGGGCCTGCCGCCGGACAGCCTGTCGATCGACGGGGTCGAGTATTTCGGCGGCGTCGGCTTCCTCAAGGCCGGCCTCTCCTACGCCGACCGCATCACCACGGTCAGCCGCACCTATGCGCGGGAGATCCAGACGCCGGACTACGGCTATGCCCTGTCCGGCCTGCTCGCCGCCCGCGCCGCCGACCTGGTCGGCATCGTCAATGGCGCCGACTACGCCGTGTGGGATCCGGCGACCGACCCGCACCTGCCGGTGCCCTACGGCCCGGACGACCTGTCCGGCAAGGCGCTGGCGAAGGCGGCGCTGCTGCGCGAGTTCGGCCTGCCGGAGGATGACGGCTCCCCGCTCTTCGCCATGGTCAGCCGGCTGACCGGGCAGAAGGGCTGCGACCTGCTGCTCGACGCCATCCCGACCCTGGTGGCGGGCGGCGGCCGGCTGGTGCTGCTCGGCTCCGGCGACGCCGAGCTCGAGGCCGGGTTCCGCGCCGCCGCGACGGCCTATCCCGATCATGTCGCGGTCCGCATCGGCTATGACGAGGCACTGTCGCATCTGCTGCAGGCCGGCGCCGACGTGCTGCTGGTGCCGTCGCGCACCGAGCCCTGCGGCCTGACCCAGATGTACGCGCTGCGCTACGGCACCCTGCCGCTGGTGCGTCGCACCGGCGGCCTGGCCGACACCGTGGTCAATGCCAGCCACGACGCCATCGTCGAGGACCGGGCCACCGGCTTCAGCTTCGACGACCCCACCGCCTCGGCCCTGGCCGGCACCGCCAGCTGGGTCTGCGGCCTGTGGCGCGACAAGGCGCTGTGGGCGCAGCTGCAGCGCCGCGCCATGGCCCAGGATTTCAGCTGGGAGCGCGCGGCGGTCGACTACGTGGCCCTGTACCGCGGCCTGCTGGCGACGCCATGACCGAAGAGACGGGAACTATACCCGCGGCCGACGGCACGCCGGTGGCCTGGCGCCGCCGTGCGGGCACTGGCGACGGCCGGCCGGGGCTGGTGTTCTGCGGCGGCTTCCGCTCCTCGATGGCGGGGGAGAAGGCGGGATTCCTCGACGGCTTCGCCGCCGATCGCGGCCTCGATGTCCTGCGCTTCGACTATCGCGGCCACGGCGCCTCCGGCGGCGTCTTCAGCGACCTCACGCTCGGCGACTGGATCGCCGATGCGCTGCTGGCGCTGGACCGGCTGACCGAGGGGCCGCAGATCCTGGTCGGCTCCTCCATGGGCGCCTGGGTCGCGACCCGCGCCGCGCTGGCCCGGCCGGGCCGGGTGGCGGGGCTGGTCGGCATCGCCGCCGCGCCCGACTTCACCGAGGACCTGATGCTGCCGGCGCTGGGCGAGATGGGGCTGGCCCGGATGCGCCGCGACGGCTTCATCGACCGGCCCTCGGCCTATGGCGACGGCCCCTACCGCATCACCTGGCGGCTGATCACGGAGGCGCGGTCGCATCTGCTGCTGCGCGGCCCGGTGCCGTTCTCCGGCCCGGCGCGGCTGCTGCACGGCCTGGCCGATCCCGACGTGCCCTGGCGCCAGAGCCTGAAGCTGGCCGAGGCGCTGACCGGCCCGGATGTCCGCCTGACCCTGGTCAAGGACGGCGACCACCGCCTGTCCCGGCCACAGGATCTGGAACTGCTGGGTCGCGAGGTGGTGGAGATCCTGGACGTTGCCGAGCGCGAGTGACTGCGGCAGGCGCCTCACTCCTCCCAGAAGGGCTTGGCGATCTCCGCCTCGGCCTCCCGCCGGGTCAGGCCGATGTCGTCGATCAGATAGGGATTGGCCTTCGCCATCCGCGCCAGCGCCCGGCGCAGGCGGATCCGCTCGCGCCAAGTTGCCACCAGGCTCCGCAGGGCGGCCAAGCCGGCGGGCCGGCGCGCCACGCACGCCGGTCGCGTGACCGGTCCCGGCCATGCGGCCCGGTGCGGGGCCGTTCCAAGCATATCGTTCATGGCACCCTCCATCGCAGGCGAGGGGCTCGCGCCCCATGGACCAGGAAGAGGATGAAGACTGCGGGATGCGGGACGGCGCCGTCCTTAAGCCCTCCCAAATCATTTCCTAAAACTTCCAAACCGGCTAAGGATCCGCAGCATGCAGGGATCGCGCCTCGCCTTCGGTCCGTTCGTGCTGGATCCCGCTGCGGGAACGCTCCTTCGGGACGACATCCCCGTCGCGGTCGGCCATCGCGGGGTGAGGCTGCTCGCGGCGCTCGCGGGACGGCCGGGCGAGATCCTGGGCAAGGCCGAGCTGATGGATGCGGCCTGGCCGGGAACGGCCGTCGAGGAGGGCAACCTCACCGTCCAGATCGCGGCGCTGCGGAAGCTGCTGGGCCCGGCCGCCGATGGCGGCGACTGGATCGCCACGGTGCCGCGCGTCGGCTACCGCTTCACCGGGCAGGTCGAACGGCTCGGCCCTGCGCCGCGAGCCCCCCTGCCGCTGCCCGACAAGCCGTCGATCGCCGTGCTGCCCTTCGCCAGCCCGGGCAGCGACCCCGATCAGGAGGCCTTCGCGGACGGGCTGACCGAGGACCTGATCACCGACCTGTCCCGGATTCCGGGCCTGTTCGTCATCGCCCGCAACTCGGCCTTCGCCTACAAGGGCAGGGCGATGGATGTGCGCGGCATCGCCCGGGACCTCGGCGTGCGCTACCTGCTGGAGGGCAGCGCCCGGCGCGCCGCGGGGCGCGTGCGCATCAACGCCCAGCTGGTCGACGCCGAAAGCGGCGATCACCTCTGGGCGGAACGCTTCGACCGCGGCCTCGGCGACATCTTCGCCGTCCAGGACGAGGTCACCGGCAGGATCGTGGAGGCGCTGCTGGGCCGGCTGGGCGCGCCGCCGCCGCGCCACCGGCCCCGCAGCCTCGAGGCCCACGACCTCTGCGTGCGGGCGCGCAGGCTGATGGACGACTCGCCGCAGATGGCGCGGGAAGCGCATCTGATGCTCACGCGCGCGGCGGCGCTCGACCCGGACTATGCCGAGCCCTATCGCTGGCTCGCCATGAACCACTGGATGGGATCGGTGCATTCCGGCGGGCCGAGCGAATCCTCCCGCAGCGTCGCCCTGGAATTGGCGCGCAAGGCCGTGGCGATCGACCCCGACGATGCCGGCTGCCGCTGGGTCCTGGCCTATCTGCTGGCCTATGAGCGCAGCTTCGCCGAGGCCGACGCGGAATTCGCCAGGGCGATCGCGCTGGACCCGAACGAGGCCGACGCCTGGGCGGCCATGTCCGACATCGCGGTGCTGGCCGGGCGGGTCGGGGAGGGGCTGGAGCACATCCGCAAGGCGTTCCGGCTGAACCCGTTCCCGCCCGGCTGGTACTATCTGCCGCTCGGCCAGGCGCAATACGCGGCCCGCGACTACGAAGCCGCCGTCGAGACGCTGCGCCGGGACGAGACGTATCGCACGAGCTCGCGCCGCTTCCTGGCGGCCAGCCTGGCCCAGCTGGGCCGGCTCGAGGAGGCGCGGGCGGAGGCCGAGCTGTTCCTGGTCGGCAACCCGGATTTCACCACCAGCCACTGGGCCGCGACGGAGCCGTTCCGCGACGCCGCGACGCTGGCGCATTTCGTCGACGGCTACCGCAAGGCCGGCCTGCCGGACTGACCCGCCGGCACGCGGCCCCGCGCGTCAGCGGTCGCCCGGGAACTGGTCGGCCCCGGGCAGGGCGTGCAGCCAGGGCTCCCGCCGCGGCGTCCACAGCTCGTATTGCGGCACCTGGTCGGTGGGCGCCTCGTCGAGCGTGCCGAGCATGATCTCGGCCTCGGTGTCGGTCAGCGAGTACAGGCGGCTGCCGCAGGCCGGGCAGAAGTCGCGGCCCTTGTGGCTCGACGTCTCTCCCTCGCCGCTGAAGGCCGCCCGGGGCCAGATGGCGTAGAAGGTGAAGGCCGACCCGCTGCTGCGCCGGCAGTCGGTGCAGTGGCAGAGGCCGACGCGCAGCGGGTCGCCCGTCACGGAATAGCGGACCCGGCCGCACAGGCAGCCGCCATGACGCTGTGCCGTCATCCTTGCCGTCTCCTCTCCGATGCGTCGTGGTCCACCTATCCCGGTGTCCGCGGCCTTGGCAAGCCGGCAGACCGCGGATCCCGTTCCGCTCAGCCCGGCACCAGCTCTCGGGCCGCCGCGATCCAGCCGTCCAGCTCCGGTTCCGCCACCGGCACCAGCCCGGCCAGGGCGTGGCGGCCGGCGGGCGTGGCGGTGCGGGCCAGCAGCGTCTCGGCATCCGGCACCCCGACATAGGTCAGGTCCAGCGCCCGGGCCGCGC
>NZ_JANX01000073.1 GCF_000767795.1 Inquilinus limosus MP06
GACCTGGCGCGAGCGGGACTGCCTGGCCCGGATCGCCCGCGGCGCCTCCAGCAAGGAGATCGCGCGCCAGCTCGATTTGTCGATCCACACGATCAACGAGTATATCGAGGCGGCGATGCGGAAGCTGGAGGCGACCAGCCGAAGCGAAGCGGTGGCCAAGGCCCTGGTGCTCGACCTGCTCGGGGAGTGATCCCCTAATCCTCGGGGATTGAGGCTTTCCTCCCGATCCGCGACCCTGTGCGTGAAGAGTCACGAGGTGCGGCCGACCGCAATTCCGGTTTTTTTGCGTCGAGAAGGAAACAATTCGACGCAAATTCTGTTCTGATTGTGGACGGCAGCCGGCGCGGTGCGGACGTGCCCCAGGGGTGGAGGTGGACAGATGAATCCGGTTCTGATCGCAGCCTTCGGGCTGATCGCGGTGCTGCTGTGGCGCGCCGGACCGGCCTTCGCCGCTGTCACCGGCGGCACGGCCCTGTCGGCGGCGGTCCTGCTGATGACCCTGCACTGACGGCCGTGACGTCCGCGAGCGCGGCCGTGGGCCGGCCGCGCTCGACCGCCCTGATGAGCCCGCCATGGGGAGCAGCCTTCCCGTTTGATCCATCCCAACCGGAACGGCGCCGACCGCCCGGGGCAGTCGAAAATCCATGAAATCTGCTATAATCCCGACCGGCCGCCGGCCTTGTGCCGGCGGCCGGTCGTGCCTTTGTCTTGCTTCGCCATGCCGGATGACCGCGCCATTGCCGAGATGGTCGGCCAGACCTACGACGCCGCGCTCGGCGACGAGGACTGGGCGGTCGTGCTGCGCCGGATCCTGGAGCTGATCGGCGGCGAGGCGGCGGCGCTGCATCCGACCGGCACGCCGATGGCGGCCGATATTGCCATCCGCGTCGGCTGCGACCCCGCCTATATCCCGCTCTACAACGCACACTACCACTCGACCTGGCCGATCCTGCCGATGATGCGGCAGCTGCAGGACAGGCCGGTCTTCGTCGACCGCATGCTGGTGCCGCAGGCCGACTTCATCCGCACCGAATTCTACAACGACTATATCCGGCCGCAGGGCGGCCACAGCGGTCTCTACTGGGTCGATTTCGGCCGGAGCGGCCTCGGCGCGCATCTCTCGCTCTGGCGCTCGGGGCGCCGCCCCGACTGGAGCGACGAGGAGGTCCGGCTGCTGCGGCATCTCGGCCCACATATCGGCCGGGCGCTGAAGATCCGTGGCCGGCTCTCTGCGGCTGCCCCGCGCCACGGTGATGCGCCGCTGCTGGCGCCACGCGAGCGCGACTGCCTGGCCTGGGTCGCCCGCGGCGCCTCCAGCAAGCAGGCGGCCCAGCAGCTGGCCCTGTCGGTCTACACCGTCAACGAGTACGTCGCCTCGGCGATGCGCAAGCTGCAGGCGACCAGCCGCAGCGAGGCCGTGGCCAGCGCCCTCGGCCTCGGCCTGCTCGATCCGTAGCCTCAATCCCCCAATCCTGGAGGTTGAGAGATTTTTCCCATCCTGGGACAATATCCGCAGTCGATGACGCACCCGGTACAGCCTTGTTCTGTCCGGTCACGTCAGCCTGACTGCGGCCGATTTCGTACTCTGAATCGGCCAGGCAGATCAGTATCAGAGGTGATCAATTCATATGCTCCGTAGCCCAAAGCCTACATCCGTAGTCCGGATGACCATCAATCCCCGGACCTGATCTGGAATAGATCACGGCTTCGACATCCTGCTCATCGCGATGTCGGTCCATCGGTCATCAGGCCTGACGGGCGCAGCAGCGCACTGCCGGCAGGGCCATCAGGCTGCCCGGCCGCACAACAAGAGACCCGCACCTCGCGACCCCGGCGGCAAGGGCCGCCGGCCGGCAACAAGGAGAGATGCTTTGAGTGCACGTTTCGCGATCCCCCTGCTGACGGCCGTCGCGCTCGGCACGCCCGCCGCCCCGGCGATGGCCTCGACCGTCTATGCCGAGGAGGGGGTGCTGCAGATCACCCCGGGATCGATGATCTAGCTGCAGACCCCTGGGGCGGCGATGATCCTCCGGACGTTCCGGGACCGGTCGCGCACGGACAGGCATTGCGCCCCGTCGGGACCCTGCGCCCCGGCGGGGCACGTCACCACCGCGGTGCTGTCATCGCCCAGCGCGATGCCGGCATCGGCGGCGCTGGCAACGCCGATCCTGCCGGCCGGATCGACCCACAGGGGGTCCGACTTGCCGGCATAGGCGGCGAGCAGCCAGTCTCCATCCAGGGCGCTGACGACGTAGTCCGCCGGCAGGCGCCAGCGACGGATGGCGGTTCCCTTGCCGTCCAGCTCCACCGCCTCGACGGCCGCGAACGGGTCGGACGGCCTGAAGTCGGGGATGCGGTCCACCCGCAGCCGGGCGATCGGGCCGCAGGGCCCCTCCTGATCCACCCCCACCAGCCCCGGATGGGTGGCCGTCGCCCCGTCCTTGAGCCAGAAGCCGAGAGGGACCGGGGCGGTGACGGGCTGCGGCGCCGCAGCCAGCAGCAGCGGGGCGGTCGCGAGAATCAGCCAGGGGCGGAGGCGCATCAGGGAAGCCTTTCGTCGAACCTTGAAGATCCCTAGACCATGCGAAAATGCTGCCCCGATGACCATTCGACGGCGATGTCAGGGCGACGTTCTCCTGCCCCGCCCGCTTCAGGCCGCGAAGTCCTCGATACGATCGGCTGCAGCGCGGTCGTAGCCGCGGCTGGCCTCCAGAAGCTGGCGGGTATAGGGCTGGGCCACCGTGCCGTCATGCAGTTGCGCCGCGGTCAGCGTCTCGACGATGCGGCCGCGGTTCATCACCGCCAGCCGGTCGCACATCACCGACACCACGGCGAGGTTGTGGGTGACCAGCAGATAGGTCAGCCCGCGCTCGGTCCTGAGGCGCTTCAGCAGGTTCAGGATCTCCGCCTGCACCGAGACGTCGAGCGCCGAGGTCGGCTCGTCCAGCAGCAGCACCCGCGGCTCCAGCACCAGCGCCCGGGCGATGGCGACGCGCTGGCGCTGCCCGCCCGACAGCTGGTGGGGGTAGCGGAAGCGGAAGCTGGGGCCGAGACCGACCTCCTTCAGCACCCTCTCGACCCGGGCGTCGCGATTGTCGAAGCCGTGGATCGCCAGCGGCTCCATCAGCGTCGCGTCCACGGTCTGGCGCGGATGCAGCGAGCCATAGGGGTCCTGGAACACCATCTGGCACAGCTTGAAGAAGCCCTTGTCGCGGTGCCGCCCCTGCTCCCGCCCGTCCACCGCGATCCGGCCGGTCCAGTCCCAGTTCAGGCCCGACAGGGCGCGCAGGATGGTCGATTTGCCGGAGCCGCTCTCGCCCACCAGCCCGTAGCTCTCGCCCCGCTCCACCGCCAGAGACGCACCGCGCACCGCATGGGTGTCGCCGAACACGACATCCAGGTCTTCGATCGCGATCATCGGATCCGCCATGGTCACGCCTCCAGCCAGGCCGGGTCGCGCTGCAGCACCGGCAGGAACGGCCGGGTGTCGCCGATCTGCGGCAGCGATTCGAGCAGGCCGCGGGTGTAGGGATGCTTGGCCTGGCGCAGCTCCGCCGCCCGGCAGCTCTCCACCACCCGGCCGGCATACATGATCAGGATGCGGTCGCAGAAGCTGGCCACCAGGTTCAGATCGTGGCTGATGAAGATCAGCCCCATGCCGCGCTGGGTCACGAGGTCGTCGATGATCGCCAGCACCTGCATCTGCACGGTGACGTCCAGCGCCGAGGTCGGCTCGTCCGCGATCAGCAGGTCGGGGTCGGGGATCAGCATCATCGCGATCATGATGCGCTGGCCCATGCCGCCCGAGACCTCGTGCGGGTACAGGCCCCACACCCGCTCCGGGTCGCGGATGCGCACCGCCTCGAACATCTCCAGCACCCGGCGCTTGGCCTCGCGGGCCGAGGCGCGCTTGTGGATGCGGTAGGCCTCGGCCACCTGCTCGCCCACCGTGGCGACGGGGTTCAGCGAGAACTTGGGATCCTGCATCACCATCGAGATGCGGCGGCCGCGGATGGCGCGCATCTGCCGCTCGCTCTGGCGCTGCAGGTCGATGCCGTCGAACACCAGCCGGTCGGCCTGGGCCCGGCCGGGCGGCCCGACCAGCCGCAGGATCGACCGGCCGGTCATCGACTTGCCGGATCCGCTTTCGCCGACGATGCCCAGCTTCTCGCGGCCGAGGGCGAAGCTCATGCCGCGCACGGCCCGCATCGGGCCCTTGGCGGTGTCGAAGGTGACCGAGAGGTTCTCGACCTCCAGCAGCGGGCGGCTCACGACTGGCCTCCCTGTTTCGGGTCGAGGATGTCGCGCAGGCCGTCGCCGAGCAGGTTGAAGCCCAGGCTGACCACGAAGATGGCGATGCCGGGCATGGTCGCGACCCACCACTGGTCGAGGATGAAGCTGCGGCCCTTGGAGATCATCGCCCCCCATTCCGGCAGCGGCGGCTGGGCGCCGAGGCCGAGGAAGCCGAGGCCCGCCGCGGTCAGGATGATGCCGGCCATGTCGAGCGTGACCCGGACGATCACCGAGGACAGGCACAGCGGCACGATGTGCCGGGCGACGATGCGGGCGCTGGAGGCGCCCTGCAGCCTGACGGCGCTGATGAAGTCGGCGTTGCGGATGGTCAGCGTCTCGGCCCGGGCGATGCGGGCATAGGGCGGCCATGAGGTGATGGCGATGGCGATGATGGCGTTCTCGATGCCGGGGCCTAGGGCGGCGACGAAGGCCAGCGCCAGGATCAGCTTCGGGAAGGCCAGGAAGATGTCGGTGATGCGCATCAGGACCGCGTCGACCCAGCCGCCGAGATAGCCCGAGACGGTGCCGATCAGCAGGCCGACCGGGGCAGCGGTGATCGCCACCAGCACCACGATCAGCAGCGTCAGCCGGGTGCCGTAGATGATGCGGGACCAGATGTCCCGGCCGAGTTCGTCCGTGCCCAGCCAATGCGCGGCGCTGAAGGGCTGCAGCCGCTCCGCCAGGTTCTGCTCGATCGGCGACTGGTGGGCCAGGAGCGGCGCGATCGCGGCAGCGACCAGCAGCAGCAGGACGATGACCAGCCCGACCATCGCCAGCGGGTTGCGGGCCAGGCCGAGCCACAGCAGGTACAGCCGCCCGAGCCGGGCCTGGCCGCGCGAATGCGGCGTGTCGGAGAGCAGCCAGCCGCGCCAGGTATCGGGCTTCGGCAGGGTGTCGGAGGATTGCGTCATTGCCCCGCCCCACTTGGCACTTTGAGTCCCCCCTCCCCTCGCGGGAGGGGGGCAGGGGGAGGGGGTTCGCACCGCATAGCCGCCGGCAGATTACTGCCCGACGTCACCATGGATGGAGTCTCCCGGACCTTGGAAAGCCGGCTGTCGTATCGACAACCCCCTCCCCCTACCCCCCTCCCGCAAGGGGAGGGGGGACAAGAAAGGGGCAGCCTTGTGAAAATCAGACGCCCCATCATCGCGCCCTCGGGTCCAGCACGCGGTACAGGAGGTCGGACAGCATGTTCAGCCCGATATAGACGGCCCCGACGACGATGGTGCCGCCGAGCACCGCGTTCATGTCGGCGTTGAGCAGGGAGTTGGTGATGTACTGGCCGAGGCCGGGCCAGGCGAACACCGTCTCGGTCAGCACCGCTCCTTCCAGGAGGCCGGCATAGGACAGCGCCACCACGGTCAGCAGCGGCACGCGGATGTTGCGGAAGGCGTGACGCCAGATCACCGCGCGCTCCGACACGCCCTTGACCCGCGCCGTGGTGACGTATTCCTGGCGCAGCTGGTCGAGCATGAAGGACCGCGTCATCCGGCTGATATAGGCCAGGCTGTAATAGCCCAGCAGCGCCGCCGGCAGGATCAAATGGTCGATGGCGTTCCAGAACACGTCCCATTCGCCGGCCAGCGCGGCGTCGAGCGTGATCACGCCCGTCACCGGGTCGACCAGCCCGTCATAGAACACGTCGAGCCGCCCCGGCCCTCCGACCCAGCTGAGCTTGGCATAGAACAGCAGGAGGCCGACCAGGCCGAGCCAGAAGATCGGCACCGAATAGCCGATCAGCCCGACCACCCGGACGAGATGGTCCGGCCATCGCCCGCGATGCACCGCCGCCAGCACCCCGGACGGCACGCCGATGACGATGCCGAACAGGACGCCGAGCGTCGCCAGCTCCAGCGTCGCCGGGAACACCCGGCCGATATCCTCCAGCACCGGGCGCGAGGTCAGCACCGAGGTGCCGAGATCGCCTGACAGCACGTCGCCGGCATAGCGCGCAAACTGGTCCCAGAGCGGCTTGTCGAGCCCGAGCTCCAGCCGCGCCTTCTCATAGACGTCGCGCGGCGCCCGGTCGCCGACCACGGCGAGCACGGGGTCGATCGGCACCACCCGGCCGATGAAGAAGGTGACCAGGAGGAGGCCGAAGAAGGTGGTCGCCAGCGAGGCGATCACGCCGGCGATGCGGAGCGCCAGCCCGCGCCGGCGCCGGCGTCGGGCAGCGCCGGGCCGGGCGGGGACCGGCTGAAGGTTGGTGGCGGTCACTGGGTCAAGACTTCCTGCCGGTCCAATACTGGTTCCTGTCATAGGTCGCCGACCAGGTGAGGCCCTGGACCGATTTGCGGCTGGCGATCACCTCGGACAGCTGGAACATGAAAGCGAAGGGCGACACCTGCTGGTGCCGGCGCTGCAGATCGGCATAGATCTGCGCCCGCTTGGCGCCATCGGTCTCCAGCACCGCCTGCTGGGCATCTGCGGTCATCGCCGCATCCTGCCAGCCATTGGCCCAGGCCTGGGTCTTAGAAGCCGCGGCGTCGCTGTTGTCGGCATTGACGGCGAAGGTCCCGGCATTGGAGTCCGGATCCTCGTAGTCCGGCCCCCAGCGGCCGATATAGATCTCGTGCTTGCGGGCACGCTGCTTGCTCAGCACCTGCCGCGCATCGCCCGGGATCAGTTCCACCGTCACGCCGGCCCGGGCGAAGCTGGCCTGCAGCGCCTGGGCGATGTCGATATAGGGCGACTGGTTGATCACATCCATCGTCGCCTTGAAGCCGTCCGGCAGCCCGGCCTGGGCCAGCAGCGCCTTGGCCTTGTCGACATCCAGCCTGAAGGGCGCGTCGTCGATCGCCCCCAGCATCCCGGCCGGCACCAGGGTCTGATGGACGGTGGCAAGGCCATGCATGATGGTCGCGACGACACCGTCATAGTCGATCAGGTATTTCAGCGCCTGCCGCACCTCCGGCTTGCCGAAGGGCGGGTGCAGGACGTTGAAGCTGACATAGAAGATCGACATCTTCTGCACCGGCTCGAGCGTGATGTCGGCATTGCCCTGCAGCGATTTCAGCTGGTCCGGCGTCAGGTTGCGGGCGACGTCGACATCGCCCTTCTGCAGGAGCAGCAGACGGCTCGATGAGTCCGGGACGTGGCGGATGAAGACCCGATGGAAGCCCGGCTGGCCCTGCCAGTAATCGTCGTTGCGGTCGAGCGCCAGCAGCTCGTTCGGCTTCCAGGACTGCAGCTTGAACGGGCCGGAGCCGGCGGAATGCGTCTTCAGCCACTCGTGCCCGAAGTCGCCATTCGCCTCATGCTCCCGGACCAGCTTGCTATCGACCACGGCCGTGACCGTGGCCGTCAGGCAGTTCAGCACGAAGGTCGGGGCGTAGGGCTTGTCGGTTCCGATCACCAGCGTCCGGTCGTCCGGCGCCGTCACCATCCGGTCGACGGTGTCCGGGGTCAGGCCAAGCTGGCCGACGATATAGGCCGGCGCCAGGTTCAGCTTGATCGCGCGCTGCAGCGACCAGGCCGCGTCCCGGGCCGTCAGCGGGTTGCCGGAGTGGAACTTGACCCCGTCGCGGATCCTGAAGGTATAGGTCCGGGCGTCGCCGGACACCGTCCAGCTTTCGGCCAGCAGCGGCACCAGCTTGCTGGCGTCGGTGCGGTCATAGCCGATCAGCCGGTCATAGACCTGGGCCAGGTATTCGGTCGAGGAGGCCTCGAAGATCTCGGCCGGGTCGAGCGAGACCAGGTCGTCGATCACCCAGGCCTCGACCAGCGTGTCGGGCGGCGTGCCTGCCCTGGCCGTGAGGCCAGAGCAGGCGATCATCGCCGCGAGGACGCCGCAGGCGAACGTCTTCAGCACGGTTGCGGTCCTCGCCGGATGTCAGGACTTCTTGCCGGTCCAGTAGAAGTTGCTGTCGAAGGCCGGGCCCCAGGTGATGCCCTCGACGTTCTTGCGCATGGCCGGCACCTCGGTCTGCTGGAACATCACCGCGAAGGGCGAGATCTCCATGTGCTTGCGCTGCAGGTCTTCGTAGATCTTCGCCCGCTTGGCGCCGTCGCGCTCGGTCACCGCGCTCTGCGCCAGCTTGGTCAGCTCCGCATCCTGCCAGCCGTTGCGCCAGGACAGCGTCTTCGACTTGGCGTCGGCGCCGTTGTCGACATTGATGGCGAAGGTCTCGGCATTCGAGTTCGGGTCCTGATAGTCGGTGCCCCAGCGGCCGATGTAGATGTCGTGGTTGCGGGCCCGGTACTTGGTCAGGGTCTGCTTGTTGTCGCCGGGGATGATCTCGACCTGCACGCCGGCCTGGGCGAAGGTGCCCTGGATCGACTGCGCCATGTCCATCGACGGCGAGGCGTTCCAGACGTCGAAGGTGGTCTTGAAGCCGTCCGGCAGGCCCGCCTTGGCCAGCAGCTCCTTGGCCTTGGCGACGTCCAGCTTGAACGGCTCGTCGTCGATCTCGCCCAGCATGCCCTTCGGGATGAAGCTTTCATGCTTCACCGCGATGCCGCGCATGAAGCTGTTGGCCATGCCGTCATAGTCGATCAGGTACTTCAGCGCCTGCCGCACCTCCGGCTTGTCGAAGGGCGGGTGCAGCGTGTTGAAGCTGATGTACCAGACCGAGCCCTTCGGCGCGTTGTCGAGCTTGATGTCCGGGTTGCCGTCGAGCGACTTCAGCTGCTCGGCGCTGAGGTTGCGGGCGACGTCGACATCGCCCTTCTGCAGCAGCAGCAGCTGGGTCGCCGCCTCCGCCACATGGCGGATGAAGACGCGGCGGAAGGCCGGCTTGCCCTGCCAGTAGTCGTCGTTGCGGTCCAGCACCAGGGACTCGTTGGGCTTCCAGGACTGCAGCTTGAACGGGCCGGAGCCGGCGGAATGCGTCTTCAGCCATTCATGGCCGAAATCGCCGTTCGCCTCATGCGCCTTGACCTCCTTGCTGTCGACCACCGAGGCGACGCCCGAGGTCAGGCAGTTCAGCACGAAGGTCGGGGCGTAGGCCTTGTCGGTCTTGAACACCAGGGTCCGGTCGTCCGGCGCCGTGACCATCTGATCGACATTCTCCGCGGTCAGGCCGAACTGGCCGAGGATGAAGGCCGGCGACAGGTTCAGCTTCACCGCGCGCTGCAGCGACCAGGCCGCATCCTGGGCGGTCAGCGCGTTGCCGGAGTGGAACTTCACCCCGTCGCGGATCTTGAAGGTGTAGGTCAGGCCGTCGTCGGAGACAGTCCAGCTCTCCGCCACGCCGGGCAGGATCTTGCTGACGTCCTTGACGTCGTAGCCGATCAGCCGCTCATAGACCTGGGCCTGGTACTCGGCCGCCGAGAACTCGAAGATCTCGGCCGGGTCGAGCGAGATGATGTCGTCGATCTGCCACGCCTCGACCAGAGTGTCCTTCGGTGTTTCGGCCAGGGCCGGAAGGCCCACCGCCGGCAGGCTGGCGCAGGCCAGGATCGTCGCTGCGAGAATGTTGCGGGTGAAACGCTTCAACACGTTTTCCCCTCCCTGTTTGTTATGTCCAAGACCACGGAACGAGACCGGACGGCCCATAGGACCCCGGCGTCGGGCCCATCTTCCGGGCCGCGTCGAACCGGAGTCAAGCCGCAGCCCCGGTCCTCCGGGTAACGTTCCCTGGGCCGGCATCCTGCCATCAAAAAAATTTTGATGGCAGCAAAATTCCGACTAGGCTCGCTTCCGACAACGGGGGGCCTATGGCGGGGGACGCGGCAGCACAGACAGCCGATGCTCGGGCGGCCGTGCCGCATCTCGGCCGGGCCATCCGCGCCCGCCGCCGCGCGCTCGACCTCACCCTCAAGGACCTCGGCCAGCGCAGCGGCCTGTCGGTCGGCTTCCTGTCGCAGCTGGAGCGCGACCTGGCCTCGCCGTCGCTGAGCGCCCTGTCGGGCATCGCCGGCGCGCTGGGAATGCCGCTCGACGCCTTCCTGGCCGCGCCGCGCCCGGCGAGCGGCCTGACCCGCCGCGGCGAACGGCCGGTCTTCGCCATTGGCGACGCGCCGCCCGACCGCATCCGCTACGAGCGGCTGAGCGCCGCCTTCCCCGGCCAGGCGCTGAACGCCGTGCTGGTGCACGTGCCGCCCGGCTACGCGTCGGAGGCGGTGGAGCATGAGGGCGAGGAGATCGCCTTCGTGCTGGAGGGCTCTCTGCTGGTCGGCATCGGCGGCGAGAGCATCCGCCTCGATGCCGGCGACAGCCTGCACTACCCGGCGGGCCGGGCGCATCGCTGGAGCAACGCCCATGACGGCTGGACCCGGGTGCTGTGGACCGGGACGGCCCCGATCTTCGACCGATTGCGAGACGACCTATGACGACACTGACCGACCCGAAGGTGGCCTCGGCGATCGCGGCGCTGGCCGCGGCCCATGCGGAGCCGGGCCAGCCGCAGGCGCTGTTCCGCGCCGCCGACGCCGCCTACCGGGCGCTGCTCGGCCACAGGCTGTTCACCATCATGGCGCTGCGCGCCGACACGGCGGAGGCGGAGCGGGTCTACACCAACGACGCCGCCTACCCGGTCACCGGCCGCAAGCCGATGCAGGAGAACCGCTGGTCGGCCCAGGTGATCGGCCGGCGCGAGGTATTCCTGGCCCGCACCCTGGCCGAGATCGCCGAGGTCTTCCCGGACCATGAGCTGATCGGCTCGCTGGGCTGCGGCGCGGTGCTGAACTTCCCCGTGCTCTATGACGGCAAGGTGCTCGGCACCGTGAACGTGCTGGACGCCGAGGGCCGCTACGACGAGGCGGCCGCCGAGCGCGGCCGCTGGCTGGCGCCGCTGCTGGTGCCGGCGCTGCTCTGAAGACATCGCGAACAACAAACAGGGAGACACAGAATGCGAAGCCTGACATCTGCCCTTCTCGCAACGGCCCTTCTGGCGCCGCTTCCGGCGGTCGCGGCGACGCCGGCCGATGCGCTGGTGGTGGCCAAGAACATCGACGACATCGTCAGCCTGGACCCCGCCCAGGCCTATGAGTTCACCTCCGGCGAGATCGTCACCAACACCTATGACCGGCTGGTGCAGTACGAGGCCGAGGACATGCAGAAGCTGGTCGGCGGCCTGGCCGAAAGCTGGGCGGTGTCGGACGACGGCAAGACCCTGACCTTCAGGCTGCGGCCCGGCGTGACCTTCCAGAGCGGCAATCCGGTGCGGCCGGAGGATGTGGTGTTCTCCCTCGCCCGCGTGGTCAAGCTGGACAAGGCGCCGGCCTTCCTGCTGACCCAGCTGGGCTGGACGCCGGACAATGTCGAACAGATGGTGCGCAAGACCGGCGACGCCGAGGTGACGGTCACCACCACCGGCAGCTTCGCCCCCAGCTTCATCCTGAACGTCCTGGCCTCCCGCCCCGGCTCGATCGTCGACGAGAAGACGGTGACGGAGCATGCCAAGGACGGCGATCTGGGCAATGCCTGGCTGGGCCAGAACTCGGCCGGCACCGGCCCGTTCTCGCTGCGCGCCTACAAGCCGAACGAGTCGATCGCGCTGCGCGCCAACCCGTCCTATTTTCGCGGCGCCCCGGCGATGAAGTCGGTGATCTACCGCCATGTCGCC
This sequence comes from Inquilinus limosus MP06, assembly GCF_000767795.1. Classification (GTDB taxonomy): domain Bacteria; phylum Pseudomonadota; class Alphaproteobacteria; order DSM-16000; family Inquilinaceae; genus Inquilinus; species Inquilinus limosus_E. Next base: position 11,802 of record NZ_JANX01000073.1, read on the forward strand.
GAGCCGGCGACCCAGCGCCTGCTGCTGGAGGCCGGCGACGCCGACCTGGCCCGCGACCTGACGCCGGACCAGGTGGCGGCGCTGGAGGGCAAGGACGGCATCGCCATCGGCACCTACCCGCAGGCGGCGGTGCATTTCTTCAGCCTGAACCAGAAAGTAGCAGCGCTGCAGAACCCGAAGCTGTGGGAGGCGGTGCGGTACCTGGTCGACTATGACGGCATGACCAGGAGCTTCCTGCGCGGCCAGATGAAGGTGCACCAGGCCTTCTGGCCCGAAGGCTTCCCCGGCGCGCTGAACGACACGCCGTTCAAGCTCGACGTCGCCAAGGCCAAGACCCTCTTGGCCGAGGCCGGCGTCAAGGACGGGCTGACGATCAAGATGGACGTGATCTCCAGCCCGCCCTTCACCGAGATCGCGCAGTCGCTGCAATCGACCTTCGCCCAGGCCGGCATCAGGCTCGAGCTGGTGCCCGGCACCGGCAGCCAGGTGATCACCAAGTACCGCGCCCGCAACCATGAGGCGGTGCTGCTGTATTGGGGCCCGGATTTCATGGACCCGCATTCCAACGCCGGCGCCTTCGCCTACAACGTCGACAATTCCGACGGGTCGCCGCAGAGCACCACCACCTGGCGCAATTCCTGGCTGGTGCCGGAGCTGAGCGCCGAGACCGACGCGGCGCTGAAGGAGCGCGACGCCGCCAAGCGCGACGCGCTGTATGTCGACCTGCAGCGCAAGGTGCAGGCCTCCTCGCCGATCGTGATCATGTTCCAGGCGGTCAGCCAGGTGGCGATGCGCAGCGCCGTGCATGGCTACGTCAACGGCGCCACCACCGACCAGATTTATTATCGCTTGGTGACGAAGAACTGAGGCCAGGCCACTTTGAACCGTCATCGCGAGCCCCGCAGGGGCGTAGCGATCCAGCGGCACCGGCCTATGGATCGCCACGGCGCTACGCTCCTCGCGATGACGGTGAGAGGCAGGCGACATCCCCGAGAATGACGACCATGACCGACGACAGCACGATCGAGACCGAGCGCCTGATCCTCCGCCCCCACCGGGCGGAGGATTTCGATGACCTCGCCGCGATGTGGGCGGATCCGGCGGTGACCCGCTTCATCGGCGGCCGTCCCTCGACCGCCGAGGAGAGCTGGGCCCGCCTGCTGCGCTATGGCGGGCTGTGGGGGCTGCTGGGCTTCGGCTACTGGGCGGTGCGCGACCGCGCCGGCGGCCGCTTCGTCGGCGATGTCGGCTTCGCCGATTTCCACCGCGGCATCGGTTTCGACGGCGTGCCGGAGGCCGGCTGGGTGCTGGCGCCCTGGGCCCATGGCCAGGGCCTGGCCGGCGAAGCGGTGCGCGCTGCCCTGGCCTGGGCCGATGCCCGGGGCTGGGCCCGCAGCGTCTGCATCATCGACGAGGCGAACGCCCCGTCGCTGCGCCTGGCCGGTGCTCGGGGCTATCGCGAGATCGGCCGCCCGACCTACAAGGACCACACGGTGATCCTGCTGGAGCGCCTGCGGCCGGATTGACAGCAAGCCCCGGCTGCGCCGCCCGCAGCAGCGTGGTCTTACGGATACGCGGCCCTGCACACCGCCATGATGGTGTCGCGGAGCCAGCGATGCCCGGGATCGGCGTCCAGGCGGGGATGCCAGATGGCGGACACGTTGAAGTCGGGCGTCCGGACCGGCAGCTCGAAACCTTCGAGCCCCAGCAGCGAGGCGTGATCGGTCGCCAGGCTGTTGCCGAGGCATGACCGCGGCACCAGCGCGACGAGGTCCGAGCGGCGCGCGATCCGCATTGCGTCGGGATATCCGGGTACGACGAGGGGGACCGACCGCGTCAGGCCCAGCGCCGCCAGGCCGTCGTCGACCGCTTCGGCGACATCGCCCTCGCGCGACGCCACGACGTGGCGGCAGGCGGCATAGCGTTCCGGCGTCAAGTCCCCGGCGGCCAGCAGCGGATGCCCGGTCCGGGCGACGCCGACATACCGGTCCCGGAACAGCAGCTGGGTCCGCACCTCCGGCGCCGAGGTGCCGAGCGCCCCGATCTCCAGGTCGATCAGCCCTTCCCGCAGCGGCCGGGCATCCTTGTCGGGCTTCGGCGCGAAACGCAGGCGGACATGCGGGGCCTCCGCGGCGACCGCCGCCATCAGCGGGGCGGCCAGGAACTCGACGAACCCTTCGCCGGCGCGAAGGGCGAAGATCCGGTGGAGCGAGGCCAGGTCCAGCCGGCTGGCCGGCGGCTGCAGCACCGCCCGGGCGTCCCGGGTGAGCGCATGGACCCGTGCCCCCAGCTCCTCCGCATAAGGCGTGGGGGCGAGCGACCGGCCGGCCTGCACCAGCAGCGGGTCACCGGTCGCCAGGCGCAGCCGCGCCAGCGCCCGGCTCGTCGCCGAGGGGCTCAGGCCGAGGCGCCGGGCCGCGCCCGTCACGCTGCGCTCGGCCAGCAGCGCGTCCAGCGCGATGAGGAGGTTCAGATCCACCCCTTGCATGGCCCTGGAATAGACCATCGGCCCGGCTAGGCATAGCGCTACATGCAATCGTTCATTTCATCCTGTGCGCCTGGCGCAAGCACCGAGGGTCCGCCATATCAGCGGCCGACCCCACCAGCGAAGGCATCGAGCCCATGCCCCACCCTCAGCCCCACCCGTCCCGCCGCACCATCCTGCTCATCGGCGCCTCGCGCGGCCTCGGCCATGCCATGGCGGCCGAGTTCCTGAAGCAGGGATGGAACGTCGTCGGCACCGTCCGCGACGGCCCCCGGACCCTGCTGCACGATCTGGCGGAGCAGCATGCCGGCCGGGTCGAGATCGAGACCCTGGACATCTGCGCCCCCGACCAGATCGCGGCGCTGCGCGGCCGCCTGTCCGGCCGGGTGTTCGACATGCTGTTCGTCAATGCCGGGACCACCAACCGGGATCCGACGCAGACGATCGGCGAGGTGTCGACCGACGACTTCGTCCATCTCATGATCACCAACGCCCTCGGCCCGATGCGGGTCATCGAGAGCCTGGAGCCCTGCGTGGCCGCGACGGGCCTGATCGGGGTGATGTCGTCCGGGCAGGGCAGCATCGGCAACAACGAGACCGGCCAGCGGGAGCTGTATCGCGGCACCAAGGCGGCGCTGAACATGTTCATGCGCAGCTTTGCCGCCCGCCAGGCCGGGACGTCGCGCGCCCTGGTGGCGATGGCGCCCGGCTGGGTCCGCACCGATCTGGGCGGACCGGATGGAAAGCTTTCGATCGAGGAGAGCATTCCCAGCCTGGTGCAGGTCTTGCTCGCCAAGCAGGCCACGCCGGGGCTGCAATATCTCGACTATCAGGGCCGCACCGTTCCCTGGTGAGCGGCCAGAGCCGGCCCCGGGAGGGGTGCGGCGGCGGAGCATCAGGGTTGCCCTGGCCGTGCTTGACGCCGGGCGCCCGTCGCCGCTTCCATTCCCACGACGTCCGGTCATCAGGCTTCGCGACCGTCGGCCTCCTGATCGCAGCGCCTGGATAGCCGCTCGGAACGACCGTGGAGGCCGGCATGATGTCGCGATTGACCTTGGGCCTGGCGCTGCTGTCGGCAAGCCTCGCGGCAAGCGGGGCCGCGCTGGCCGAGGATGCCGGCAGCGGCAAGCTGACCGGGGATTGGGGCGGCCTGCGCACGGATCTGGCGAAGGCCGGCGTGGATTTCCAGCTCGGCTACACCTCCGAGCTCGCCTATAACGCGGCCGGCGGCACGAAGGACCAGCTGAGCTATACCGACCAGCTGAGCTTCGGCGCCACCTTCGACCTCGACCGCCTGCTGGGGGTGCATGACGCCAAGATCCAGCTGACGATCACCGACCGCAACGGCCGCAATCTCAGCGACGATGCCCATCTCGGCACGCTGCAGCAGGTGCAGGAGGTGTTCGGTCGCGGCCAGACCTGGCGCCTGACCCAGTTCTGGTACGACCAGAAGTATTTTTCCGGGCTGCTGGACTGGAAGATCGGCCGGCTGACCGTCGGCGAGGATTTCGCCAGCTTCAGCTGCAAGTTCCAGAACCTGACCTTCTGCGGGTCGCAGCCCGGCAACATCGTCGGCAACTACTGGTACAACTGGCCGGTCAGCCAGTGGGCCACCCGCCTGAAGGTCAATATCGAGGGCGTCGGCTATATCCAGACCGGCGCCTACCAGATGAACCCCGGCTTCCTGAACGTCACCGACGCGGTGCTGCCGAACAACCCGTCCGGCACCACCGGCGTGATGATCCCGGTCGAGTTCGGCTGGACCCCGACGCTCGGCCCGGCCCGCCTTCCCGGCAGCTACAAGTTCGGCGCCTGGTACGACACCTCGACCGCGAACGACGTGTTCGAGGACGATGACGGCAACCCCGAGGTTCTGACCGGCCGGCCGTTCAAGGACCGGCACGGCCGGTATGGCGCCTACATCAACGTCCTGCAGCAGCTGACGCGCCCGGACCCGGACGACCCGGCCCGCGGCCTCAGCGTCTTCCTCAACGCCAGCATCGCCGACCGGCGGACCTCGACGATCGACGACCAGGTCGCCCTCGGCCTGATCTATACGGGGCCCTTCGACGCCCGCCCGAAGGACGAGATCGGCGTGGCCTTCGGCCGGACCCATGTCAACGGCCGGGTGGCGAGGGGCCAGCGGCTGCTGAACGATTCGGGGCTCGGCCCCGTGGCGGTGCAGGACGCCGAATATGCGTTCGAGGTCTATTACGGCCTGCAGGCGACCGACTGGCTGATGGCGCGCCCGAACATCCAGTATGTCCGGCTTCCCGGCGGCACCCGGCACAACGATGACGTCGTGGTCGTCGGCCTGAAGACTTCGATCGACTTCTGACCCCGCCGGGCGCCGGCCGTTGCGCCGGGCCTTCGACCCGCGGTGAAAGCCGGGCATGCGGCTCGCGCGGACGCGCGCAGCCCCCTCCCCTTGCCCCCTCCCGCAAGGGGAGGGGGAGAGTGGAAGGCCGGCAGGACAGTGATGGTTTCGTAGGTTCGCGGCAAGCGGACCCGACAGGCGACGGTGCGGCGGCGGGATGTTGGGTTCGCCGGGCGAGCCCAACCTACGCGGTGGCGCCGAACCGGTCCCTCACCCGCCGCCGGGCT
>NZ_JANX01000074.1 GCF_000767795.1 Inquilinus limosus MP06
GATGGACCACGGCATCGGCCGGCAGCCCGGCCTGGCGCAGCACCTCGGTGAAGCCGGCCAGGCGCGCCTCGCCGCGGAAGTCGTGGCTGGCGCCGCCGATCGCCGGCCCGATCGCGCCGATCCGGCGATGCCCCAGCGCGATCAGGTGCCGCGCCGCGGCCCGGCCGGCCTCGATGTTGGAGAAGCCGACGGCGCGGTCGATCGGCTCGGCGGCGCCGCAGTCCCAGATCTCGATCACCGGAATGCCGGCGCTGCGCAGCATGGTGCGCGCGGCCTCGGTGTGATTCATGCCGGCCAGCACGATCGCCTCCGGCCGGCGTTCCAGCATCGCCCGGACCAGCGCCTCCTCCTCGCTCATGCGATAGAGGGTGTAGCCGATCAGCAGCTGGTAGCCGGTCTCGCGCAGCGCCTCGGTCAGGCCATGCGCGGTGTCGGCGAAGTTGGAATTGGTGATGGTCGGCACCAGCGTGGCGATGAAGCCGGTGCGGCGCGACGACAGCGCTGCGGCCACCTTGTCGTCGACATAGCCCAGCTGCGCGATCGCCTGGCGGATCCGTTCGCGCGTCTCCGGCGCCACCCGGCTGCTGCCGGCCTGGACGCGGGACACGGTCATGGGCGAGACCCCGGCGAGGCGGGCGACGTCCCGCATGGTGGGGCGGAGGGAGCGTTTGGGCATGGGATGGCTTTCGGTCGGCCGCGGGGCCGTGCCGCGCCGGGCTGTGCGCCGACGGGATCGCGGATCCCGCAATCGGCGGACGGCCGCACGGCGGATGGGGCTGGGCCGCGCCGGGGCGCGGAAGGCCATGCAGCGCGTCATCGGTCAGGCCGGATGCGCGGGGCGGTCGGGCGAAAGCGGTCGTCGGCAAGCACGATGTCGGCCCTCCCCACGGCCAGGGTCGATTTGTCGTTCTTATTGATGTGACCGGTAACATGATTGGCTGTGGCCGCGCAAGCGGCGGGTTTCGGCGCATGCCCTTCAGGAGCGACAGAGCCGGTATCGATCGCGAGTCGCTCTGAAGGTGCCGGTGGCTGAAGCAGGTGGTATGATCATCGTGCCATGGCGAGCGCACCCGTGAGATCGGGGCGGCCGGCGCAGGAGATGATATCACGTGCGGGACTCGACCGACCCCATCGTCCGCCGGAAGCTGTGGCACGAGGTCTTCGATCGTCTGAAGGCCATGATTACCCGCGGCGAGCTGGCGCCGGGCGACGCCATGCCGTCGGAGCGGGACCTGATGGACCGGTTCGGCGTGGGCCGCCCGGCGATCCGCGAGGCAATGCAGGCGCTGGCCAATATGGGCCTGATCACGATCAGCCATGGCGAGCGCGCCCGTGTGCGGCAGCTGACCGCGCGGTCGATCATCCAGCAGGTCGACCTCACCGCCCACATGCTGCTCTCCGCCTCGCCGGACAGCCTCGAGCACCTGAAGCAGGCGCGCCGGTTCTTCGAGCGCGGCATGGTGCGGGAGGCGGCGGAGAAGGCGACGGAGTCGGACGTCACGGGGCTGGAGGAGACGCTGCGGGACCAGGGCGGCAAGCTCGACGACCCGGCCGCCTTCATCGCCGCCGACATGCGCTTCCACAGCCGGATCGCGGCGATCTCCGGCAATCCGATCTTCGAGGCGGTCAGCGAGGCGATGCTGAGCTGGCTGCGCGACTATCACACCGAGATGCTGATCTGGACGGGGAAGCAGAACGTCACCTTGGCCGAGCACCGCGAGATCCTCGACCACATCCGCCGGCACGATCCGGACGCGGCGGAGGCGGCGATGGTCCGCCATCTCGACCGGTCCGCGGCCCTGTACGCGCATCACGGGTGAACGGCGGCACGCTGTCTTGGTGTTTTTATCGATTTTGATGTAAAATCTCGACATGAGCGAAATCCAGGCCCTGTTTGCGGCCCTGCGGCAGCTTGCCGACGGGGAAGCTGCGGCGGCGGTGGAACGGCTGGTGCAGGAGGCGCCGGACCGCGCGCTCTGCCGCGTCAACGTCTTCGACTTCGCGGCCCAGGCCGGGATCGATGTCGAACGCGCCATCGCGGTGTTCCTGCATGCCGCGCGCCTCGGGCTGTTCGAGCTGTCCTGGAACGTGCTCTGCCCCGGCTGCGGCGGCGTCCTCGATGCCGGCGCCACCCTGAAGTCCCTGGACCGCGACGAGTATCACTGCGCCCTCTGCGCCGCCGGCTACGAGCCGACGCTCGACGAGATGGTGGAGGTGGCCTTCACCGTCAGCCCGCGGGTGCGCCGGATCGGCGCCCACGACCCCGACACGCTGCCGCCGGTGGAGTATTGCCGCCAAGTGTTCTGGGGATCCGGCGTCGACCTGCCGCCGAATTTCGAGCAGCTGATCGAGGACATCACACTCGACTTCGTCGAACTGCCGGCCGGCGAGAAGGCGATCCTGTCGCTGCAGCTCCCGGCGGAGTTCCTGATCGCCTTCGACCCCGTCAGCCACGCGACGCAGTTCCTCGACGTGAAGGGCGAGCCGACGCGCGACCGCCAATCGCTGACCTTCATCATCGATCCGGTGCATCGGCTGAACGAGACCATGACGCTGCGGCCAGGCCCGCTTCGCCTTGCGGTCGAGAACCGCACCCATCGCCGGGTGCTGGCCGGAATCTGGATCGCCGGGCACGCGCTGCACGACCTGCTGGGCCGGCGCAAGCCGTTCCTGACGGCCAAGCGGCTGCTCACCAACCAGACCTTCCGTGACATCTACCGGACCGACACGCTCGACGTCGACCAGCGGCTCAAGATCACCAGCATGACCTTCCTGTTCACCGATCTGAAAGGGTCGACGGCGCTGTATGAGCGGGTCGGCGACCTGGCGGCGTTCGACCTGGTGCGGGCCCATTTCCGTGTGCTGCACGAGATCGTCGCGGCCGAGGCCGGGGCCGTGGTCAAGACCATCGGCGACGCGGTGATGGCCACCTTCCCGACGCCCGACCGGGCCGTGGCCGCCGCGCTGCGCATGCGCGACGCGATGGGCCGCCTCAACGACGCCCATGCCAGCGAGGATCTGGTGCTGAAGATCGGCATCCATGAAGGGCCGTGCCTGGCGGTGACACTCAACGAGCGGCAGGACTATTTCGGCCAGACCGTCAACATCGCCGCCCGGGTGCAGACCCTGGTGAACTCGCGCGCCATCTTCGCGACCGAGCCGGTGGTGACGGATGCCGATACCGCGAGGCTGCTGCGGACCAGCGGCATCGAGCCGATCGCCCAGCGCCACCTGCTGCGCGGCATCGAGAACGAGGTGACGCTTTACGAAATCCCGTAGGCCCGGCCGGTCCGGGGCGGTTCGATCAGCAGCTGATCCGGGCGTGTCGACGAGGCCGCCCATGGACGGGAACCTTCGGGCCGCCGGCTCATCCAATGCTCGTGCGAGGGCCGACACTCTCGTCCGGCCCACACCTCGGGTGATCCCGGCAGGAGCTTGCAATGAACTGGAACTCTCTCGCCATCGGCGCACTGGCCATGTTGGCATCGGGCTGCTCGGCACCGGCCCAGACGGCGGCCGCTCCAACCGATCCGCAGATCGCCCATATCGCCTACACGGCAGGCCAGATCGATGTCGAGGCCGGCCAGCAGGCGCTCAAGAAGAGCAAGAACGCCAAGGTCCGCGCCTTCGCCGAGGAGATGGTCCGCGACCACCAGGCGGTCAACGACCAGGCCCTCGCCCTGGTGAAGAAGCTCGGCGTCACGCCGGAGCCCAATGCCACGAGCGCCTCCCTGTCCAGCCAGGCGAAGACCAAGCTGGACGAACTGGCCAAGCTCGACGGGGCGGCATTCGACCGTGCCTATATCGAGAACGAGGTCGCCTATCACAAGACCGTGAACGGCGCCCTGAGCGGCACGCTGATCCCCGATGCGAAGGACCCCGAGCTGAAGGCGCTGCTCGGCACCGGCCTCAAGCTCTTCCAGGAACACCAGATGCACGCCGAGCATCTGGCGCAGGAACTCGGCTCGTAAGGCCGTGAGCCGCGGTCGACCGGCATTCCTTGCGGCGCTTCTGATCGCGGCGGCTCTCGCGGCCCGACCGGCGGCGGCCGACCCGACGGTGCATGTGATCCGTATCGCGGACATGCGCTTCGGGCCGGCGCCGGCCGGTGTCCGGGTCGGGGACGCCATCGAGTGGGTGAACGCCGATCTGTTCGAGCACACCGCGACGGCGCGGGATCGCAGCTTCGACCTGGATCTCAAGCCTGGGGCGACGGCGCGCATCGTCGTGAGGTCGGCGGGTGAGATCGCCTATTATTGCCGTTTCCATCCGGGGATGACAGGTCGCATCGTCGTCCGGCAATAGAGACGCAACGGCCGGGCGAGCGCCGGTGGTCAGGGCGCCGGGCTCGCGAGCCGCCGCAGCACGGCCTCGGTGATCCTGTCGCATCGGGCGCCGAGGAACGGAAAGGCTTCGGTGACGCTGGACGAGAGCTTTTCATAGAGCGCCGCGCGCAGCAGCTTGCGGGCCCGGAACAGGCGCGTCTTCACCGTTTCCGGCAACACCCCCAGCTGCGCCGCCGTCTCCTCGACCGAGCATTCCTCGATTTCGCGCAGAATGAAGACGAGCCGAAACGCTTCGGGCAATTCGTCGATCGCCATCTCCAGCAACCGGCGGGCCTCGGCGCAGGCAACGTCGCTTTCGGGCGTGCCGGCGCCGAGGGATCGAGGGAACATGATCACATCCGCTCCCCTTGCTTGCTCGGCTTCGACGGCGTCGAGACTGACATTCGGGCGACTCTTGCGGAGGCGTCCACGGGCTTCGTTGAGGGCGATCCGTGTCAGCCAGGTGGACAGGCTCGAAGCCCCTCGGAACCCGCCGATGGCCGCGAAGGCGCGCAGATAGGTTTCCTGCACCACGTCTTCGGCCTCGTTGTCGTCCTTCACCACGCTGCGGGCGATCCGGAAGAGGCGTTGGTTGCAACGGCGCATGATCGCGCGAAACGCGTCGGGGTCGCCGGCCCTGGCGAGGTCCACGAGCTCGGATTCGGTAAGCGCGTCGTCGCTGATCGCCAACATCATCGGAACCCGGCTGCAGTCGCAAACATGGTTACACCATATTGGATGCGCGACGGCCCCGCAGGTTCCCGACGCCGCGCACGATGCCATTGGCCCGGCCGGTCGGCAGGCGCGGCGCCGGCTCACCGGCGCGTCTCGAGCGGCTATAGCAGGTCCGTCAGCCCGACCGTCCGCCCGGCCCCGGCGCTGCCATAGGCGGCCTCGACCAGCGCCAGGGTCTTGAGGTTGTCGCGGCCGGAGGTGGCGGGCTCCCGCCCCGCGCGCAGGCAGTCGACCCAGTGCTGCTGGATCGCGGCGACGCTCTCCTGGACGTTGTGCCAGGGGCGGCTCGCCCAGGGCAGCAGGGGCGGAGAGACGTCGAGCGTCTCGCTGCCGTCCCGGCCGGTCACCACCATGCGGTAGCCCTGGCCCAGCCGGATGGTGCCGGCGCTGCCGTCGACCTCCACCAGCGTCTCGGGGAAGGGCTCGGACGCGAGGCGCGTGGCGTAGGAGCAGTCGACCACCGACGTGACTCCGCCCGCATGATCCAGCAGCATGGTCGCGACATCCTCGCCGCGGATCGCGGGATTGACGCGCCGGGTCCGGGCGGTGAGGCGGGTGGCGTCGCCGAACAGGAAGCGGGCGATGTCGAGGCTGTGGATGCCGAGATCCTCGATGATGAAGCGCTCGCCGGTGGCGAGATAGGGCTGGCCGGAGAACACGTCATAGGCCGAGCGGAAGGAGACGCGGCCCCAGAACACCTCGCCGATCCGGCCGGAGTCGATCACCCGGCGCACGGCCTGGATCGGGGTCTGCCAGCGGAAGTTCTCATGCACCATCAGGGCCACGCCGGCGGCCGCGCAGCCCGCGACCATGGCGCGGGCGTCGTCCAGCGTGGCGGCGAAGGGCTTCTGGCAGATCACCGGCACCCGGTGCCGGGCGGCGAGCTCGACCAGCGGCCGGTGGCTCGGCACCGTGGTGGCGATGTCGACGAAGTCCGGCGCCTCGCGCGCCAGCATCTCCTCGGCATCGGCATAGAGCCGGGCGATGCCGAAGTCGCGGCCGGCCGCCTCCAGCCGGGCCGGATCGCGGTCGCACAGCGCCACGATCTCCGCGCCTTCGACATCGCGCCAGGCGTGCAGCTGGTTGACGGCGAAGAAACCGCAGCCGATCAGGGCGCCGCGCAGCATCTCAGCCCTCCCGTGACATGCGGCGCAGCACCACGCGCTGCTGCAGCCGGCGCTGCGCCTGGTCGACCACCACCGCGGTGATGATCACCAGCCCCTTGATCACGGTCTGCCAGAACGAGCTGACTCCCATCATCACGAGGCCGTCCGACAGGATGCCGATGACGAAGGCGCCGATGATGGTGCCGCCGATCGTGCCGCGCCCACCGGACATCGAGGTGCCGCCCAGCACCGCGGCGGCGATGGCGTTCAGCTCGAAGGTCTCGCCCGTCGCCGGGTGCGAGGCCATCAGCTGGGACGAGATGATCAGCCCGACCAGCGCGGCGCAGAAGCCGGAGAACATGTAGACGAACATCTTCACCCGGTTGACCCGCACGCCGGACAGGCCCGAGGCGCGCTCATTGCCGCCGACGGCGAAGATGTGGCGGCCCAGCGGCGTGCGGACAGCGAGATAGGCGGCTCCGGCGGCGACCAGGATCAAGAGCCAGATGGTCAGCGGCAGGCCCAGCAGCGTGCCGGCGCCGAGCGTGGCGAAGCCGGTGGTGCCCAGCTCCTCCTTGCCCGCCAGGTTGGGAAAGGTGGCGCCGTCGGACAGCAGCAGTGCGGTGCCGCGGGCGACGTAGAGCGTGCCCAGCGTGGCGATGAAGGGCGCCACCTTCAGCCGGGTGATCAGCAGGCCGTTGACCGCGCCGATCGCCACCCCGAGGGCGAGGGTGATCAGCATGATCTCGGGGACGTTGAAGTAGAGGGTGTAGCCGAAGCCCAGCGCCGACAGGTCGACGCCGTGCAGGATCAGCCCGCCCGCCACCATGCCGCACAGCCCGACGATCGACCCGACCGACAGGTCGATGCCGCCCGTTATGATGACGAAGGTCATGCCGATCGCGAGGAACGCGTTCAGCGCCACATGCTTCGACATCAGGATCAGGTTAGCGGCACTGAGGAAGTGCGGCGCGATCGCCGAGAACACGATCAGCACCGCGAACAGCGCGATGAAGGTGCGAAGCTTCATCAGATGCAGGGCGACGGCATCGCCGCTCCAGCCCTCCCGCCCGGCGGCCTTGTCCGCTGCCATCATGCGCGTGCCTCCTCCCTGAGGGCCGGCCCGTGCCCAGCCGCCGACGCCGCGACGACGCGGTCCTCGGTCGCCTCGGCACGGTCGAAGGTCTCGACCAGCCGGCCATTGCTCATCACCGCGATCCGGTCCGACAGCGCCATCACCTCCTCGAGGTCCGAGGTGGCGAACAGGATGCCGAGGCCCCGGGCCGCCAGGTCGCGCATCACCCGGAAGATCTCGGCCTTGGCGCCGACATCGATGCCGCGGCTGGGCTCGTCCATCAGCAGCACCCGGGGGCCGGTCATCAGCGCCTTGCCGATCACCACCTTCTGCTGGTTGCCGCCGCTGAGCGCGCTGACCTCGATCCCCGGATCCGACACCTTGATCGCCAGCTCGCGGATCGACCGCCGCGCCGCCTCGGTCTCCGCCGATCGGCGCAGGTGGAAGCCGCGCAGGAAGCGCCGCAGGCTGGACAGGGTCAGGTTCTCGGCCACCGACAGGATCGGCACCAGCCCGTCGCGCTGCCGGTCCTCCGGGATGATGGCGAGGCCGCGGCGGATCCGGCCGGTGACGTCGCGCGCCGTCACCCGCTCGCCATCGAGATAGATGGCGCCGCGGGAATAGGGGTGGCGGCCCATGATGCAGTCGAACAGCTCGGTCCGCCCGGCGCCCATCAGCCCGTACAGGCCGAGGATCTCGCCCGCCCGCAGCGACAGCGAGACGTGGTCGACGGCATAGCCGCCGGAGGCGCGCGGCAGGCAGATCGCCTCGGCCCGGAACACCTCCGGCCCCGGCGGCCGGCCGCCAGGCGCCGCGAAATCCTTCATGGCGGAGCCGACCATCTGCCGCACGATCCAGGGCACGTCGATCCGGCCCATCCCCTCATGGCCGGTGATGCGGCCGTCGCGCAGCACGGTGATGAAGTCGCCGATCCGCACCAGCTCCTCCAGCCGGTGCGAGATGTAGACGATGGCCACGCCCTGCGCCTTCAGCTCGGCGATCACCCGGAACAGGATCTCGACCTCGGCGGCGCTGAGGGCCGAGGTCGGCTCGTCCATGATCAGGATGCGCGCGTCCTGCGCCAGCGCCTTGGCGATCTCGACGATCTGCTGCTGGCCGATGCCCAGGTCGCCGACCTCGGCGCGCGGGTCGATGTCGTGCTCCAGCCGCCGCAGCAGCTCCGCCGCCCACCGGTTCTGGCCCCGATGGTCGATGCCGCGCAGCCCGCTCGTCAGCTCGCGCGCCATGAAGATGTTTTCCGCCACCGACAGGTTGGCGCAGAGGTTCAGCTCCTGGAACACGATGCCGATGCCATGCCGGGCGGCGTCCTGCGGGCTGTGCAGCACCACCGGCCGGCCGTCGACCAGGACGCGGCCCTCGGTCGGCTGCTCGACCCCGGCGATGATCTTCATCAGCGTCGACTTGCCGGCGCCGTTCTCGCCGACCAGCACGTTGACCGCGCCGCGATGCACGGCGAAGTCGACGCCCTTCAGCGCCACCGTGCCGGGATAGACCTTGGTCACGCCCTCGACCTGAAGGGCAGGGGCCTCGGTCACGGCGCTGCCTCCAGGCTGAGCTCGGCCGGGGTGACCAGCGGCTTCGCCTTCGGGTCGTCCAGGGTGAAGGCGGCCAGCAGCGTCACTTTCCGCCCGACCAGCTTGTCCCGGGGCAGGGCGCCCAGGGTGGCGTCGTAGATATGCGCGTTCAGCGCCTTGCCGAACTTGGCGTATTCGATCTGGTTGGCGAAGCTGTCGAAGGAGATGAAGTCGATGCTGTCGCGCAGCGACGTGCCCTTGAACACCGGCCCGATCTGGACCGTCAGGTCGGCCGAGCCGTCGCCATCCGCATCGACCTCGATGGTGGCCGCCCTTGTGCCGGTGTCGGCGGCGGTGATCTTCCCATCGATCGTCGCCGCCACGGTCCAGGGCATGCCGTCGACCGCCCGGTAGCCGAAGCGCTTCCCGGCCTCGTCCGGGTTGGCCCTCACCGCCTGCCGCACCTCGGCGAAGGGGCCGGCCTTGGCCTTGAGATACGGCAGCAGCTTCGGCTGCCAGATCTCCTCGACCGTCTTCTCCGGGTCGAAGGCCGGGTTGTCGAAGGAGGTGGCGACGCTGCCCGCCGCCGAGGCCACCTGCGGCGGCTCGTTCTTGACGAGCTTGCAGGCGGCCAGCGGCAGGCCGGCGGCCAGGATCGCGATCACCAGGCGTCGGGCCATCTCGGGGCTCCTGCCGCGACCGCAGCTTATTTCATCGCGAAGGTTTCCAGCTTGCCGGCGTTGTCGGGCGTGATCAGCAGGCAGTCCATCAGCTGCTTCTCGGGCTGACCGGTCTTGCCGGTCTTCAGGTACTGGTCGGCCTGCTCCACCGCCAGCTCGGCCTGGCGGTAGGCCGGCTGCAGCACGGTGGCCTTGATGCCGCCCTGCTTGATCGAATCCCGCACGTCGTTGCTGCCGTCGAAGCCGACCAGGATGACGTCGGTGCGGCCCGCGGCGGTCAGCGCCGCCCAGGCGCCCATCGCCATGGTGTCGTTGCCGGAGATCACGCCCTTGATGTCGGGATGGGCCTGCAGGATCGACTCCATCTTCGAGAACGCCTCGGTCTGGCTCCAGTTCGCCGACTGGCGGGCGACCATCTTCAGGTCGGGATAGTCGTCGATGACGTCGTGATAGCCCTGCGAGCGGATGCCGGCATTGGTGTCGGCCTCGCGCCCGACCAGCTCGGCATAATTGCCCTTTTCGCCCATCAGGCGGACGAACTCCTGCGCGCCCAGCTGGGCGCCCTGGTAGTTGTTCGACACGATCTGCGCGACGGCGACGCCGGTGACGTTGATCTCCCGGTCGATCAGGAAGGACGGGATGCCGGCATCCTTCGCCTTCTGCACCGCCGCCACCGTGGCGTCGGCCCCGGCATTGTCCAGGATGATCGCCTTGGCGCCGCGGGCGATGGCGGTGTCGATCCGCTCCATCTGCTTGTTGGCGTCGTCGTCATGGACCAGGACGATGGTGTCGTAGCCCAGCGCCTGGGCCCGCTTCTGGGCGCCCTCGGCTTCCGCCTTGAAGAAGGGGTTATCGTGCGACGGGGTGATGATGGCGACCAGGTCGGCCGCCTGCGCCGCGGTGGGGAGGCCGAGGGCCAGGGTGCCGGCGATGCCGGCCGCGAGAAGCGCCTTGGTGAAACGCATATGATCCTCCCTGTGGATGTCGTTGGTCCCGCCCGGTTCGGGCCTGCGGCCCGCCGGATCTCAGGTGATGCGCCGGATGCTGGCCGCGATCTCGTCCGGCTCGAACACCCGCTTCCAGTCCGGCCGCATCAGCACCGGCTTGCCGAACTCGATCGCCTTGTTGCAGGCGTCGGAGAACACGCCCTCGCGCTCATCGAAGATGACCGAGGCCAGCACGTTCAGGTGGCCCAGCAGGAAGTCGCGGGCGGCATCGTGGCTCACGCCGCGGGCCACCACCTCGTCCATCGCCTCGCGCATCACCACCAGCAGGGTGGCGCAGACGGTCTCGGACAGGCCGGGCTCCAGCAGCGCCATCTGCTCGACCGAGACGCGGTGCGAGCGCATCACCGGGGCCCAGATGACCTTGGCGATTTCCTCGCCCAGGGCATAGGCCTCGTCCGGCCCCTGCATCAGGGCGGAGACGATGTGCTGCTTGGCCGCGATGCCGCCGAAATAGTCGGTCTTCGCCGCCATCTCCGTCTCGTCGTTGAAGATTGGCGGGTGGCAAGGATGGGTGACGAAATAGGTCAGGTCGTCCCGCTTCGGCAGATGGCCGGCGAAGGGGGCGGCGGCGTCCAGCGCGATCACCATGGTGCCGGGGCGGAGCTGCTCCTCGATTCCGGCGGCGACCCGGCCGATCAGCGTGTCCGGCACGGCCAGGATGACGACGTCGGCGCCGTCCAGCGCCGCCTCTGCCGGGACGCAGTCGACGCCGAGCGCGGATTTCAGCTGGGCCCGGCCGGCCTCGCCGACCTCGACGTGGCGCACGTCGAAACGCGACCCCTTCAGGTTGCTGGACAGCCGGAAGCCCATCTTGCCGCCAGCCCCGAACAACGCAATCGCCGTCATGGGCGCGCCCTCTCTTGCCAGGTCCTTGCCGAGACGAGTAAGACAACTGGTATGATGAGTCAATCAGCATGATTTGATCATCCGGCGGATGGAGAGGGCAGGGGATGGAGCGCATCGAGGCCGACTATTTGATCGAGACGGCCTGTGACCCGCGGGCGGCCGCCGAGGCGATGGCGGGCGAGCAGTCCTCCGGCACCTTCGTCGCGGTGCCGGGCGAGACGCCGGCCCTGAAGCAGCGGTCGGCCGCGCGGGTCGAGCGGCTGGAGGTGGTCGGCGAGGCCGCCGCGCCGTCGCTGCCCGGCGCCGGCGGCAAGGGACCCATCGTCCGGGCGCGGATAACGCTGTCCTGGCCGCTGGCCAATCTCGGCCCGTCGCTGCCGAACCTGATGGCGACGGTGGCCGGCAACCTGTTCGAGCTGAAACAGTTCTCCGGCCTCAAGCTGCTCGATCTCCGCCTGCCGCCGGCCTTCGCCGCTTCCTATGCCGGGCCGCGTTTCGGCATCGCCGGCACCCGGCGCCTGGCCGGAGTCGAGGGCCGGCCGCTGATCGGCACCATCATCAAGCCCAGCGTCGGGTTGGGGCCACAGGAGACGGCGGAGCTGGTGCGCACCCTGGCCGAGGCCGAGATCGACTTCATCAAGGACGACGAGCTGCAGGCCGACGGCCCGGCCTGCCCCTTCGAGGACCGGGCCCGCGCCGTCATGCGGGTGGTCAACGATGCCGCCGAGCGCAAGGGCCGCAAGGTGATGGTCGCCTTCAACCTGACCGGCGACCTGGACGAGATGCGGCGCCGGCACGACCTGGTGCTGGCGCTGGGCGGCACCTGCGTGATGGCCAGCGTCAATTCGGTCGGCCTCGCCGGGATGATCGCGCTGGGCCGCCACAGCGCCCTGCCGATCCACGCCCATCGCAACGGCTGGGGTTACCTGTCCCGCCACCCAATGCTGGGCTTCAGCTTCACCGCCTGGCACAAAATCTGGCGGCTGGCCGGGGCCGACCACATCCATGTCAACGGCCTGGCCAACAAATTCTCGGAGGATGACGACAGCGTCATCGCCTCGGCCCGTGCCTGCCTGGCGCCGCTGTTCCCGGACAAGCCGTGCCCGATCATGCCGGTCTTCTCCTCCGGCCAGACGGTGCGGCAGGCGCCGGGCACCTGGAAGGCGCTGGGCTCGACCGACCTGATCTTCGCCGCCGGCGGCGGCATCATGGCCCATCCTGCCGGCCCGGCCGCCGGCGTCGCCGCACTGCGCGAGGCGTGGAAGGCCGCGGTCGAGGGCGTCCCGCTGGTGGATTACGCCCGCGCTCGGCCCGCCTTGGCCCGGGCGCTGGAGGCGTACAAGGGATGAGAGATCTCGGAAACTCGTCATCCGAGCCGGCCCAGCTATCCATCCTCCCCCTCCCCTCGCGGGAGGGGGTGGGGGGAGGGGGCTCTCGATCGAAGAGAACCGGCCCCAAACCATCTCGAACAGTGGCCAGGTCGTGGCGATCGTTCGGCATCGTTCCCGCGGCGCCAAACCCCTCCCCCTACCCCCTCCCGCAAGGGGAGGGGGAGGATGAAAACGGTAGGAGACGAGCCTTTCAAGAGGGTCTCCCATGACCTTCCTCCCTGCCGGCCCGCTGGTCTCCTGGTATGGCGACGATTTCACCGGCGCCGCCGCGGTGATGGAGGTGCTGACCTTCGGCGGCGTGCCTTCCGTGCTGTTCCTCGACCTGCCGACCCCGCAGCGGCTGGCGGCCTTCGCCGGCTATCGCGGCATCGGCATCGCCGGGGTGGCGCGGTCGAAGGACCCGGCCTGGATGGATCTGCACCTGCCGCCGGTCTTCGAGGCATTGGCCGGCCTCGGCGCGCCGATCGCGCAGTACAAGATCTGCTCCACCCTCGATTCCGCGCCCGAGGTCGGCTCGATCGGCAAGGCCCTCGACCTCGCCGTGCCGGCGCTCGGCGGCGCCTGGCACCCCTTCGTGGTGGCGGCGCCGGCGATCGGGCGCTGGCAGTGCTTCGGCAACCTCTTCGCCACCTTCGGGGGCACGGCGCACCGCCTCGACCGGCACCCGACCATGAGCCGCCATCCGGTGACGCCGATGCACGAGGCCGACATCCGGCGGCATCTGGGGCGGCAGACGGACAGGGCCTTCGGTCTCGTCGACCTGACCGACCTCCGCTCCGGCCGCGGCGAGGCGGCGTTGGAGCGGGAGATCGCGTCCGGAGCCGAGATCGTGGCCTTCGACGTCGTCGACGAGGCCGACCTTGCCGCGATCGGCGGCCTGATCTGGCGGAACCGCGGTGACCGGCTCTTCGCGATCGGCTCCCAGGGGCTGGAATACGCGCTGCTGGCCTATTGGCGCCGGGCGGAGCTGATCGCGCCGTCGCCGCCGGTGCCGAGCGCCGGGGCGGTCGACCATGTCGCCGTCGTCTCTGGCTCCTGCGCGCCGCAGACCGCGGCCCAGATCGCCCATGCGCTGGAGCGCGGCTTCCGGCCGGTCCCGGTTGATGCCCGCCACGCGGTCGATGCTGCGGCCTGGGCTGGCGAGATCGGCCGTGCGGTCGAGGTGGCGCTGGCCGCCATCGGCGCCGGTCGCGACCCGCTGCTGTTCACCGCCCGCGGCCCGGACGATCCGGCGGTCGCCGCACTCAATAATGCGCTCGCCGCCTCCGGCGCCGACCCGGCCGCGGTCAACGAGCGCATCGGCACCGGCCTCGGCACCGCGCTGAAGCAGGTGCTGCGCCGGGCGAGGCTGAAGCGCGGCATCATCGCCGGCGGCGACACCTCCGGCTATGGCGCGAGCGTCCTCGGCATCCATGCCCTGACGGCGCTGGCGCCGACCGTGCCGGGGCGGCGCTGTTCCGGGCGCATGGCGACGACCCGGCGCTGGCCGGGCTGGAGATCGCGCTGAAGGGCGGCCAGATGGGGGCGCCCGATCACTTCATCCGGATCAAGAGCGGGGGAGGGGCGATCTCCCCATTCTGAGATCCGACGGATCGATCCGGGAGGCTCAGCGGGCTGGCTCGGCCGTCCCGAGGTTGCATCGCGCCGGCCGATCGACGCAGAGTGCGGCGATGATCGAATCCCAGATGCGCAGACGCCGGCCGGCGGCCGCCGAACCAGGGCCGGGGCGGCCGCGGACCAAGCCGTCCGAGGTGCGCCGGCGCGAGCTGCTGGACGCCGGGGAGGCGCTGGTGCTGCGCAAGGGCATCGCCGGCACGAGCATCGACGATATCGTCGCCGCGGCCGACGTGGCCAAGGGCACCTTCTATCTGTACTTCGCCAGCAAGGAGGCGCTGGTCGAGGCGTTGCGCGAGCGCTTCGCCGAGCGGTTCGGCGCCCGCATCGCCGCCGCCCGGGCGAAAGCCGATCCGGCCGACTGGTCGGGCCAGCTCGCGGCCTGGCTGGAGGGTGGCGTGCACGGCTATCTCGACCAGGTCGAGCTGCACGACGTGCTGTTCCACACGCCCGACTTCCTGCCGCGCCAGCGCCGCGTCGACGGCCATATGGAGCCGGTGCGCGGCCTTGTGGAACTGCTGCGCGACGGCGCCGCGGCCGGGGCCTGGGCGGCAGACGACCCCGAGATGACGGGGATCCTGCTGTTCTACGCCTTCCATGGCGGCGTCGACCACGCCATCGCCGACGGCCGCACCGATGTCGCCGGCCTGGTGGCCGAGCTGCAGGCCTTCGTCCGCCGGGCGCTGGGGTTGGGATTGGGCTGAATCAAGCCCAACACCGTCATTGCGAGCGCAGCGAAGCAATCCAGGGCCTGTGCGCCCCGGCCCCTGGATTGCTTCGTCGGCTTCGCCTCCTCGCAATGACGATGAAGGATGCCTCGCAAATGGAGACGCTTACCGCTCCACCGTCCGGTTCCAGCGATCATTCCAATCCGGCCGGTGGGCGTTGATCTGGTCCCAGTCGACCGTGACCGCGTTGTCGAGATAGCCGCGCATCTCCTTCACCATCGCCGCCGATTCCGGGGTCGACCCGTCGACCTTGGCGTTGGACGGGATCTGGTTGCCGTATTGCAGCGCCTTGGCCTGCGCCTCCGGCGTCAGCAGGTACTGGGCCAGCTTCTGCGCCAGCGCCGGCTCGGAATTGCCGGCGACGACGCATTCGGCGACCATCAGCACCACCGCCCCTTCCTTCGGCTGGGCATAGGCGACCGGGATGCCCTTGTCCTTGAAGCTGGCGACAGCGGTCGGCGTCAGCGGGAAGATCGCCGCCTCGTCGGTCTGCACCATCTCCGACAGCTTGGCCGAGCTCGGGATGTATTCCAGCACGTTCGGGCCGACGGTCTCGCCCCATTTGGCGAAGCCGGGATCGACATTCTCCTCGGTGCCGCCCTGGATGCGGTTGAACATCAGGAAGCCGTGCAGCCCGTAGGTGCTGCTGGACAGCGACTGGAACACGACCTTGCCCTCGAACTTCTTGTCGGCCAGGTCCATCCAGGAGGTCGGGGCGGCCCAGCCCTCCTCCTCGAACATCTTGGTGTTGTAGGCGAGGCCGGTGACCGTGACCGTGACGCCCAGCGCCATGTCGTCCTTGATCCGCGCGGCGGGGTACAGGTCGGCCATCACCGGCGCGCTCTCGGTCTTCTGGCACAGCCCCATGCCGATGGCGCGGACCATGACGCCGTCGTCCAGGAACATCAGGTGCATCTGCGGATTGTCCTTGGCCGCCTGCGCCTTGGCCAGGATCTCCGACGAGGTGCCGGGGACGACCACGACCTTGACGTCGTTGGCCTTCTCGAAGTCCGGGAAGACGTATTGGGTGTACGCCTTCTCCATGTCGCCGCCATTCATGCCGATATAGAGGGTCTTGGTCTCCGCCATCGCCGCGCCCGAGGCCAGCAGCGTGGTGGCCAGCAGCGCCGTCGTGATCCGTCCGTTCATGTCGCTCTCTCCTGTTTTCGGTTGTTGATGCTCAGGCCGCCGCCGTTCCGGCGAAGCGGCCGATGTCGAAGGCTTCGACCGGGGTGGTGCTGCGGCCGTCCCGCGCGATCTCGGCCAGCACTTCGCCGACCGCCGGCCCGATCTGGAAGCCGGCGCCCGAGAAGCCGAAGCCGTGGATCAGCCCCGGCGTGGTGCGGCTGGGCCCCAGCACCGGGTTGCGGTCGGGCGTGTCGCCCTCGACCCCGCTCCAGAACCGGATCACCTGGGCGCCGCGCAAGGCCGGGAACAGCTCCGCCGCCTGGCGCAGCAGCGCGGCGATGGCGCTGCGGCCGGGCCGGGCGCGGTCCTCGTCCAGCGTGATGCCGCGCCCGCCGCCCATGACGCAGTTGCCGCGCTCGACCTGGCGGGCATAGATGCTGCCGCCCTCGACCCCGACATTGGCGTCCATCAGCCGCGGCAGCGGTTCGGTCACCGCCATGTTGGGATGGGCCGAGGCCAGCGGCACCGGCTCGCCGAAGGCGGCGGCGAAGCGGCCGGACCAGGCGCCGGCGCAGTTCAGCAGCAGGCGCGACCGCACCTCGATCCCGTCGCCCGCCAGCAGGCGGAAG